>CAZZAQ010000015.1:11035-12616 GCA_964652165.1 uncultured Bifidobacterium sp. | reverse complement strand
AATCGCCCATCCTATCGCAGCGACGACCAGCGCCACTCTGCGACCCTTAATGACAAGAATTGGAATCAGACCGGTGGTCACAAAATAAAGTTGAGAATGGCATCAGCCCTCCCAGTAAGCAACCGCGTAGTTCGTCCGTGCGGTCTTCAACTCGGCCACTGATTCCAGACGCGGATGAAGCCGTAAATCGGACCGCGCTAACGGGATTCCGGCGCTCAGCCCAAGATTGCTTCGTTACCTTGGCTCTTCGACTGGCGCAACGGGCTGCCCGCATCCACGCGCAACCAGGCCAGCGCGCCGAGCAGATAAACCGCGCCAAACACCACGAACGCCGCGTTCCATCGATGCGCGATGGACACCTTGGCGGCCACGAGCGGGCTCAACATTCCGCCGATGGCCCCGGCCGAGCTCGGGGCCAGGAGCGCGACGTCAGCTCAACCGACTTTCTTCGGCTTCGGAACCAACGCGACGACGCGGCGGCCTGAATCCTTCTGCCGTCTGCGGGCGTCGGCGAGGATGGCTTTGAGGTCGAAATTCAGCCGCGCCGCCTGTTGCTCACGGGTTCGGCGCACTTCTTCCACAATTTCATCTTTCCACATAGGTCTAGGTTCCCATCAATTCCTCCGGCGTGCAAATCACCGGGCACTTGTTCCATGGAGCGGGAGAAGCCCTTTCTGCCGGCGTGGCTCAGGCAGAACGACCTTTCGACTGGCGCATCGGGCTGCCCGCGCCCACGCGGAACCAGGCCGGTCAGGGCTTGACGGCAAGGCCGGCGGTTCGGGCCAGAGCGGCTTGCCGGTGATCGAAAGTCACGAACTCTTTGGCTCCCATGACGAGAGCCGCCGCGACGTGGATGATGTCGAGAGTGCGGCAACCAAGGGTGGCGGCGTGGCCGGCGGAGAGTTCTTCAGCCTTTAGTTCCACAGCGGCCACGGTGTGGCTCGGTCGGACCCATCGGCCAGCACCGATGTCCTGCTCCAAAGCGGCAATGGATTGAGTCACCTCGATGGGCGTGACCTCGTGGCGGAAGCCTTTCAGCCGAATCGCATTCCTGACCTCCAGCACCTGCCACGACGTAAGGGCGTAAGGCGCGGTTTGTGAGGAGACAAGCCGGATGGCCTCGGCGCTGTTGGCCTCCTGGACGTAGAGTTTGACGATGATGGCGGAGTCGAAGTAGGCGTCCATCAGCGGTCCCCTCGCCCCTCGTCGATGATGCTCTGCGAATCAGGCGCGACCTTGCTGCCGTAGATGCGGTGGAGGCGTTGGGTGAAATCAGGCCAGTGCTGCCCGTTCGCGGGAGCGGGTGGCGGGGTCCCGCTTTCCAAGGCGTGAACCAGTTCGAGGAACCGCGTCTTTTCCTGCGGAGGCAGCGCGGCGACTTGCCGAATGAGTTCTGTAGCACTCATGCGGATACCTTAGCGCAACCAGACACGCAAGGCCAAGTCGCAAAAGGAGCGAAGACGTACGGCAGGCTATTCGACCTTGACTCCTTTCAGCCCAAGGTTCGCCCACGGCCTTGGTTGTTCGACGGCCCCATCGGGCTGCCTGCATCCACGCGCAACCAGGCCAGCGCGCCGAGCA
>CAZZAQ010000015.1:10348-11025 GCA_964652165.1 uncultured Bifidobacterium sp. | reverse complement strand
TTCCAGCCATGCGCGATCGACACACGGGCGGCCACGAGCGGGCTCAACATTCCGCCGATGGCACCCGCCGAGTTCATCCATCCACCGAGAGTTCCAGCGAAGCGGCCTCCGATGTCCGTCGGGAGCGACCACATCGAGGGCACGCCGAGATCCTGGAACGCAAAGGCGATGACAATAAGCGCCATGACGGCCACCGGGGAATGGAGTTGCGAGACCGCGAACGCGCACAGGCCGGCCGCGGTCCAGCCGGCGATGGGAATCAGGCTGCGTCCCCAGCGTTTACTGCCGGTCTTGCGGATGGCGTAGTCCGAAAGAAATCCGCCGGCGAGACAGGCGAACCCGCCGAGCAGCAGCGGCAGCCCGCTGATGAATTGCGATTGCGCGTAATCGACCTGGAATTGGTCCTTCAGATATTTGGGCAGAAAGGTGATGTAGAAATAGAAGCAAAAGCTCACGCAGAACGAAACGAGGCAGAGCGCCAGAACGTTTGGTGAAAACAAGGAAGCCCAACGAAACGGGGCTGCCCCAGCATCGTCGTAGATGCTTCCAGCTCCAGCTTCGCCGGCACGGCCAGCGCCGGATTCGCGGGCAACGATGTCGCCGCAACCCAGGCTCAGCTCAATCTCCCTTCCGGCATCGCGTTCGATTCGTTGCGCAACCTCTATATCGCCGATTCG
>CAZZAQ010000015.1:8374-10338 GCA_964652165.1 uncultured Bifidobacterium sp. | reverse complement strand
TCGGCGGCGTTGACCTGGGGTTTGTCTTCGGGACGGTCGCGAAACCAAAGGAAGAAGAACGCGGCCCACGCCACTCCAACGAGACCGAGAATCCAGAACGCGCGGTGCCAATCGCCGCCGAGCACCATCAGGCCGCCAATGATGGCTGGCGCAAATGCCCCGCCGAGCCGGCTCGACAGCCAAATGAAGCTCTGCGCCGTGGCGCGCTCGCGAAAGGGAAACCAGCGACCCAGCGCGCGGGCGATATTCGGATAAGCTCCCGCTTCGCCCACGCCGAACAGGAACCGAACGGCTACCAAAGCCATCAGCCATTGTTCGGGACCTGGCTTCGACGAGAACAAGGCGGTGATCCCTTTCACGCCCCCGGTCGCGGCGGTGAACAGCGACCAGCACAGGACGATTCTGAAGATGACCGCGCGCGCTCCCCATCGGTCGCCAAGCCAGCCACCGGGAACCTCGAACAGCACATAACCGGCAACGAAGGCGGAGAATACCCAACTCATGCGCTGGGTCGCCCGGTCCCTGGCCGCTTTGGCTCGTGCCTGGGAGTCGCCTTCCAGGCCACTTTCGCGAAGGGATTGTTTATCTGCCGGTGTGAGCTCAGCGAATCCCAAATCGCGCTCGATGTCACCTTGCACCCGCATGATGCAGATGCGGTCCAGATAAGTGAGAAATGCCAGCGAGCAGAGGACGGCGAGGACGAGGAAGCGGTAACGTGTCGGTGGGGAAGTCGGCGGGTTCATGGTGGGGCGAGCGTCCTCGCGAGCCGGCTCGTCGGTGGCCTCGCCCCACCGGGCTGGCTCGTCGGCAGTCTGGCCCCACCGGGCTGGCTCGCGAGGACGCTCGCCCCACCGAGTCGTAGGCCGGCCCCTCCGGGTCGCGCGCTCGTAGCAGCCCAGGTAACGAGGCTCAAACTCCAGGAGATCAGAGCCTCCTTACGTCGGCTGCTACGAGTCATTGGATCGGTTTCTGCCCCCACGGCATTGGCATGGTTGGCGGCTGGCGATGCCGATCGCGGCGCGGGTCCACGGGCCGGTCGCGGAACCAGGTGACGAACCGCGTCAATTGTTTCACGGCTTCCTCATACGCCTCGCGCCCCTTCTCGGCGCTGGCCAGTTCGGCATCCCCGAGCACCCCGGTTTCGGAATAGCTGCTCGTCCACGAAATGAGCGTCGCCGGACCCGCGGCAAACAAATCGACCCAATTGAACGGGCTGTTTTCTTCGTTGAAGCTGATGACCCCGCTCTTGATTTGATCCCTCCGGACGTTGTCGCCATCGAGGTAGAGATAGAGCGAGGTTTCGAGTTCGCAGGCGTGGGCGCAACCGCCGGGAAACTTGCTTTGGCGCCAGCGCGGGAGGAACGCCTTGTCCACCGTGAGCAGATTCCACCACGCCGCCAGAATGCACTCCGCGTCGGTCTCAAGGTTGGTGCGGCGCGCCACCAGGTCGAGATTGGGCATGTTGGAACCGTGCCCGTTCAGCAAGACGATTTTTTTGAAGCCGTGGTAAGCGAGTGATTTGGTGATGTCGAGCACGTGGTCGATGAAGTGCTCGAAATGATTGTTGATTGTTCCTGGAAAATCCATGACGTGGCCCGTGTAGCCGTAGCAGACGGTGGGGAGCACGAGCAGTTTATCCGGGATCAACCGTCCAGCGCCGCGCGCGATTTCGGTCGGGCAGACGATATCGACATCGAGTGGCAGATGAGCGCCGTGCTGTTCCACGGCACCGCAGGGAACGATGCAAACCTTCCGGAGTTCGATGGCGTCATTGATCTCCGGCCAGGTGAGCTTTTCGTAGCGAAATTCAGTGGCGGCGCGGCTCATGGTTTCAGCGGCTGGTCGAACTGTCGGAGTAAACCTTGAGGCAGCCATCCCCGGAAAGCGCAAACTCACGACTCACGTAATCACTCCGTGAAGCCCGGCGGGGCGAGCGTCCCCGCGAGCCGGAGCGAAGGAACGCC
>CAZZAQ010000015.1:0-8364 GCA_964652165.1 uncultured Bifidobacterium sp. | reverse complement strand
CATCCCCGGAAAGCGCAAACTCACGACTCGAGAGTCCTGGAGCGCATCTGACACCGCCCCCGATTACTCCCTCTCCCCGCGACGCAGGAGCGGGGAGAGGGCCGGGGAGAGGGGTAACACTTGGACGCATCGGCCCTCCTCTCCCCATCCCTCTCCTCCCTCGGAGGGAGGAGAGGGAGTGCGCCCGCCGCGTGTTGAGGCAGTGTCAAGGTGCGCCCGGAGTCCTGGGGTGGGCGAGAATCGGCTGGGACCGAGCCGGGCCTTGCCCCAGAGTTCCTGCGCATGCGCATCCTTGCACTCGACATCGGGACAAAACGCATCGGCCTGGCGATCAGCGACGAGCTGAAGATCATCGCCCAGCCCGTGGAATTCGTGCCCGCCGAGTCGTTCGATGCATTCATCGAGCGTGTGAAGGAGATTCTCGCTGGCAAGCCTTGCGAATCCATCCTCGTCGGCCTGCCGCGAAATATGGATGGCACCTACGGTCCAGCCGCGGAGAAGGTCCGCGAGTTTGTCGCCCGGCTTAAGGACACCGTGCCCATTCCGGTCCGCACCTGGGACGAGCGATTGACCTCCGCGCAAGCGAACCGCGTATTGCTCCAGGGCAACGTCCGCCGCACCGATCGCAAGCAGAAAGTGGACGCGATGGCGGCGGCGATTCTGTTGCAAAGCTTTTTGGATGCGGGAGGGGGAATCGTAAAACGTGAAACGTGAAACGTAAGAGTTGCCGGATATCCTCCATCGCATTGCATCCCACTCCCACCTTTTGCGTTTCACGTTTCACGTTTTACGTTTTCCGCCCCACATCGTTCCATCTGCCTCACGAAACGTCCGGCTACTGTGGACTCCATCAAACTCAAACTCACCATCGCCTACGACGGCACGGCTTACCAGGGCTGGCAGACACAGAAGGTGGGCGCCGGCGTTCAGCAGAAGGTCGAACTGGCGGTGGCCAGACTCTTCCCATCAGTGAAGCGCATCTACAGCTCGAGCCGCACGGATACTGGGGTCCACGCCCTAGGCATGGTGGCGGACCTGGAAGTGCCCCGCGCCGAGTTGCGGATGCCGCTTCGCAAGGCGCCGCTGGCGTTGAACGCGTTTCTGCCGGAAGACATCCGCGTCGTCTCGGCGCAGCGCGTCCCGGCGGGCTTCAACGCGCGCTTCGACGCCCGCGGCAAGCAGTACCGTTATTTCGTCTGGAACCGCCCGGTGATGAACCCGCTGCTTCGGACGCAAGCCTGGCACGTCCCCACCAGGCTCGACTTGCCCGCAATGCGCGGCGCGGCCAGGCGCCTGCTGGGCCGGCACGATTTCCGTTCCTTCGCGGCCACGCACACGTACGAAATCAAAGATACCGTAAGGACTCTCACCCGCTGCGACATTCGCCGGAGCGGCTCCCTGCTGACGTTTATCCTCGAAGGCGATGGGTTCCTGTACAAGATGTGCCGTGGCATTGTCGGGACGCTTGTGCAGCTTGGCCGCGGCAAGTGGACGGAAGCCGACCTGAATCGAATGCTCGCCGCGAAGGATCGCCGCGCAGCCGGCGTGACCGCGCCCGCGCGGGGGCTGGTCTTGTGGCGGGTGTTTTATCGAAAGCGTGAAACGCGGGACGTAAAACGTAAAACGTGAAACTTAAAACGTAAGCAGACACGGGCGCAGGCCGTGCTCGGTGTGACTTCGCTCCGTGTTTACGTTTTACGTTTCACGTTTCACGTTTCACTCCCCTCCCATGCACATCGTCCTCCTCGAACCGGAAATCCCGCCGAACACCGGCAACGTGGCCCGCCTTTGCGCGGCCACGCGCTCGACGCTCCATCTCATCGAGCCGCTGGGGTTCGCACTCGACGACCGTCAGCTCAAGCGCGCCGGCATGGACTACTGGCAGCACGTCCAGTGGCGACGCTGGAAAAGCTGGGCGGAATTCGCGACCCAGCTCGCAGACGGAACTCGGCTGTGGTTCGTCGAGTCCGGCGGGCCGCGGCACTACTCGCAGGCCCGTTTCGAACCGAACGACTTTCTTGTGTTCGGTCGCGAGACGGCGGGATTGCCGCGCCAATTGCTGGAGGAAAACCGCGACCGCTGGCTGCGCATCCCGATGTTCAACGCCGAGGCCCGTTCGTTGAACCTGTCGAACTGCGTCGCGCTCGTCCTGTTCGAGGCGCTCAGACAGCAAGGGTTCGGTGGGGAAGTGGGGTGAAACGTAAAACGTGAAACGTAAAACGTAAGATGCGTGGCGCCGGTTCGTGGAGTTTCGCACGCCCGAACTGCTCTTACGTTTCACGTTTCACCTACCGCGCTTCACGCTTCACGCTTCAACGATTCCACCCTCCCCACCCCTGCGCCAGTGTTGATTCTGTGCCACCTTAGGCCATCATGCCCGACGTCATGTCCAGCGGGACGCGAAGCTGTCCGAACTGCGGGGCGACGTTGACGGCCGGCGCGCCGGAGTCGTTGTGCGCGGCCTGCCTGTTTGACGTGGCGCTCGCCGCTGATGAGCCGACCGCGGCGCAGACTCCGGTTGACTCGGCGGGCGCGCCGCACACGCGGCTGTTCGGCGACTACGAGCTGTTGGAGGAAATCGCCCGCGGCGGGATGGGCGTGGTCTACAAGGCGCGCCAGGTCAGCCTTAAGCGGGTGGTCGCCCTCAAGATGCTTCTGGCGGGCGCCTTCGCGTCGCGCGACTTCGTCCAGCGCTTCTACCGCGAGGCCGAGGCGGTCGCACGGCTGGATCATCCGAACATCGTACCGGTGTTCGACGTGGGACAGCACGAAGGGCAGCACTACTTCACGATGCGGCTCGTGGACGGGCCGAACCTGGCCAGGCGCCTTCGCGGCCAGCCGTTTCCCGCGCGCAACGCCGCCGAATTGCTGGCGAAAATCGCGCGGGCCGTCCACTACGCGCACCAGCACGGGGTGCTGCACCGCGACATCAAGCCGGCGAACATCCTCCTGGACGCCAGCGGCGAGCCGTTCGTCACCGACTTCGGCCTGGCCAAGCTGACGGAAGGCGGGCAGGCCCTGACGCGGCCGGAGGGAATCGTCGGGAGCCCCTCCTATATGGCGCCCGAGCAGGCCACTGGCAAGACAAACGACCTTACAGCCGCGACGGACGTGTACAGCCTGGGCGTGGTGCTCTTCGAGATGCTGACCGGCGTGCCGCCGTTCAAGGGCGACAGCGTCGTGGAAGTATTGCAGAAAATCGTCCACAAGGACCCCGTGCCGCCGCGTACTCTCGATGGGCGCATCGACCGCGACCTTGAAACGATTTGCCTGCGCTGCCTGGAGAAGAAGCCGGAACACCGCTACCGGTCCGCCGCGGCGCTGGCCGACGACCTGGAGCGGTGGCTGCGGGGGGAACCGATCTCGGCCCGCGCGGTGACCACCAGTGAACGGGCGTGGAAGTGGGTGAAACGCCGCCCGGCCCTGGCGAGCGTGGCGGCGGTGCTGGGGTTGGTCCTGCTGGGCATTGCGGTCGCCTCGCCCATCGCGCTCTGGCACATGGAGCGGCTGCGCGAAGCGGAAATCCTGCAGCGCTCCCGCGCGGATCAGGAGAGAGATTCAGCCGAGCTGCGCCGCCTGGACGCCGAAGACCAGCGCCTGGTGGCCGAGCAACGCCGTGTCGAGGCGGAGCAACAGCGCCAGCTCGCCGAGTACGGTCTCTACGTCGCGGACTTGCGGCTGGCACAGATGAGCTGGGAGCAAGGCTACGCGGCGCGCATGACGCAAATTCTCACCAACTACCTCCCGCGCTCCGGCCAGCCGGACTTCCGAGGCTTCGAATGGCATTACCTGTGGCGGGCGCCCTTCTCGGAACATGAAGCCGCCTTCAGCGATCACGCCCACAAATCCGTGCAGGGCGTCGCGCTCTCGCCGGACGGCCGATGGCTGGCGACGGCGTGCCCGACGGACGTTCACGTGCTCGACCTCCTGACGCGCACCAATGGCACCGAGTGGGCGGTGCCCGCGCCGATCGATTCGGTGTACCGGCGTGGTATCGCGTTTTCCGCGGACAGCGAGTGGATGGCCGCCGCGAGCACAAACGGATTGGCGATCTGGAAACGACGCACGCGGCAAAACCGGCTCGTGTCACAGGTCGGCCCGTGCTCGACTGTGGCGTTCGCGCCGGCGGGGCACCTGGTGGCCGTCGGCGTCGCCTGGCGCAACGGAGCGGCGGCGGCGGACTGCAAAGTGCGCGTGCTGGACCTCGACCGCAACGCGGTGCTTGGCCAGTTCGACGCCGAGGCGCTGGCGCTCGGCTGGTCGCCGGACGCGCAGGCGATTTCCGCGGTAGGCCCGAATGGCACCCTGCGGATCTTCAGCCGGCCGGACAACCGCATTACGAAAACGATCCCCGGCTCGAACACGCTGACCGGCGCGGCGATTGCTCCCAACGGCCGATGGGTTGCCCGCGCGCTGGCGTCGGGTTACATCGTCATTTCCGACATCGCGAGTGGTGATCTTCGTGCCACGCTCCGCGAGCCAAGCCCGACGGACATGCATCTGACCTTTTCACCCAACAGCCGAGTCCTGGCCGCCGCGGGCGCCGGTCAGCGTATTCGGCTTTGGGAGACGGACTCCTGGCGCGAACTGCCGCCGCTGCGCGGGCACGCCGGGCAAGTCATCGACGTGGCGTTCGGCAACGACGAGCGCCGGCTTGCGAGCGTAGGCCACGAGAACCTGGTCCGGCTCTGGCGCCGCGAGGACAGCGTCGTGCCGCGCTACGCGCGCCGGGCGGGAGACGACACCGTGTATCCGAACCCGCCTGTGTTCGCGCCAAGCGGCCGGCGCCTGGCGCTGGCGACGCGGCTCGATGAGTTCGTGATTTGGAGCCCGCAATCCCACACGGTGAAGTGGACCAGTTACGGCCGTCCGGTGGCCTTCTCGCCGGACAGCGAGTCGTTGCTGTCGTGGTCGCCGCGTGCACGCGAATTCGAGTTGCTCGACACCGCAAGCGGCTCCCGGCTGCGCACGATGCGATTGGAGCCGGCGCCGGCGGCGTATCCGTCGCCGTCGCTCTCGCCAGACGGACGCTGGGTGGCGGGCGACGTGGGCGACGGGCGGCTGGGCATCTACGATGCGGCATCCGGGCGAGTGCGGCAGAGTTTCAACGTGCGCGCCGCCGCCTGGCAATTCTCGCCTGATAGCACAAAACTGGCGGCGCTGGATGAAACGACCCGACAGGCGCTGGTCTTCGACCTCGACCGCTGGACCTGGAGCGCGGGCCTGTCGCCGTGGCGAAGCGCCAGCCTGTGCTTTTCGCCGGACAGCCGTGCGCTGGCGGTGGCGCAGGACGACGGCGCGGTGGCTCTGATTGACGTGGCCAACGGCCGGCAGACGGCCTTCCTGGCGGGGCATCGGTCGCTGATTCTTTCGATGGCGTTCTGTCCCGACGGACAACGGCTCGTCACCGGCTCACTGGACGACGTGGTGGTGCTTTGGCACCTGCCGGCCCAGCGCGACATTGCGGCCTATCCGACACCGCATCCGGTGCACGGGCTGGCATTTTCAGCCGACGGCCGCCGGTTGGTGGCCGGCGGACCGGGGCCGTATCAATTCTGGGAGGCGCGCGACTTCAGGCCGCAACTTGTGACGCCCGTAATGACGAACAGTATCGCGGGCGCGATTTGGGAGAAGCGACCCACCTCGGCGCAACTGCGATGAGCGCCGTAGCTGCGACCGTGAGGTCGCGGGCTAATACTACAGCGACAGTTCCATGAGCACACTTCGAGAAGTGTGCTCAAGCGCTAAAACCATAGTGACCTTTCAGAGAAAAACGCTACCGAATTCGCGGAAGTGTCGCTGTAGTGCCAATCGCTTCGGCATCGGGTCCCGCACTCCGACCGCGCCGTTTCCCGAAAGCTCCAAGCCCGCGACCTCACGGTCGCAGCTACGGCGCCCAATCCGCCTTCAGACGAATCACGCGGATCGACTCCAACGCGTTGGTGAGCGTGAAAAAGGCCGTGCCGTTCGTGTCGGGCAGAGGCAAGTTCGTTAGCGCGAGCCAGCCGGAGGGCTCCAGCATTCGTTCGAGCCGGTAGGAACGGCCGGCGTGGGACGGTGAGAATGCAGGGCGCAAGCTGTTGGCTTCGGCGCCCGAAAGGCTGAAGCTGAGCCGTGAGGCGGCATTGGTCGGCACGGTGCCCAGGACGTATTCGGCCCAGTCCGTGTAACCGTCCGCATCGTGATCGGCCAGGGCGTTGGTATTCGCGCCAAAGTAATGGTACGCCCACCAGTCGGGCAGGGAGGTTGTGGATGGCACGTCTTGATCGGCGCGGTAGACGAAGCGGACGGCGTCGGCCAGCACGACCTGTCCATCATCGGCGGTCGCATTGCTGATGCGAACAAAACCATTCGTCCCGGGCAGAAAGGGAAGGTTGGTGCCGACCTGGAACCATTGGCCGCCGTTGATCTCCTGGTTGATGCGCGTGCCGACTACGCCGTTTTTGTAGACGACCGCCACGGGCGTGTTGGTCGAGCGGTTGCCGCCCTGCGGATGCCAGACGAACACATCGTAATTGCCGCAGACCGCGATGTCCGGGGTGAAGAACGCGGAGGCAGTCGTGCCGTTGGTGCTGGTGCCGGCGTATCGGTAGTCGGCGCCGAATTTATCCGTAGAGGCCGTGCCCGTGCTCCAGGCGCCCGTGAAGGTGGCGTCCGTATTGTCGAGGATAAGTTCGCCAGCGGTTGAAAAACTCCAGCCGCCGGATCGGGTGATGTTGGTCCCGGCAGCCGAGAGCACCGCGAAGAAGTAGCTCGTGTTGGCAGCTAAGCCGCTGAGGAGGACCGAGTGATTCCGGGTCGGCGATGCATCGAACGGTGTGACATTGCCGAAGTTGGTCGTCAGGCCGAATTCGACTTGCGAGGTGGCGAGGTTGGTCGTGGTCCACAGGATGATCGCGCTGTAGGCGCCGACGGCGGCGGTCACGTTCGAGATACCCGACGGCTCCGGAGGCAAAACAGGCGGCAGCGTCAGATCGCGCGTGGCGACGAGACCGGCAGTGACGGTGAAGTTGTTGCTGCAGCTGGCAAAATTCGGGAACCCGGCACTGACGACGTAATCGCCCAGGGGAAGGTCCACCGCGCCGTAAAAGCCCGTGGCGTCCGTGCTCAGCGTGCGGTTGGTAGGGCCAGTGAGCGTGAGCGTGGCACCATCAAGGCCGCTTGAATTGGTGCCATTGAAGACGAAGCCCTTGACGTGACCGCGCGTGGGCGAGGATTTCCATGGCATCGCAGGCGGATTCGTCGGGCTGGGGAACAGCGGGACGGGATTCGGATCGTAGAGCCACGCGGTATTGGTCTGTGTCAGGGCGTCGAGAAACGTCGAGCGCGGCACGTTGCCTTCGTTGGGATCGGTCGGCACGGCGTAAGAGTAACCGCACACGCCGTCAGCGAAATTCCCGGCGGGAGAGGACAGGCGGGTATAGCGCATCTGGAACAGCGCGTTCGAAATGGAATTCAAATAGATGCCCGGCCCGATGACGGCGTGGCGGTTGTAACGATGGTCCTTGGCGAAACGGTTCCAGTTCGTCCACGAGTAGGCATACTGGCCACTCTGGTCGAAGTAGGCCATCGGGATGCTGATGTCGAGAATGCCCTCCTCCATCCAAGCCCGCCAGTCCTGGAGCACGCTCGTGTAGGCCGCGGCTGAGTTCGTCCAGCCCGTGTCCGTGGTGACGCCGGGCGCGAAGCAGATCGTGTCGGCGGAGATCTTAACCTGCGGCTTCAGCGCGATGGCGTTGAGATAAACCTTGCGCACGAGCGCTGAGACCTGGTCGCGGCGCCACTGGAGCCATTCTGGCTTGGTGGGCGTGGGCCGGCCGGTGAAGCCGAAACGAGCGTTGTAACGGGCGAGGGCGACGTCGTTATAACCCCACGTATTGCCGGGGTAGCGCACGTAATCGAAGTTCAGCCCGTCCACGTCGTAACGGGAGATGAGGTCCATGCAGACGTTGAAATTGTGCTGTTGCACTTCGGGGTGGCCGGGGTCGATTTGGTAGTTTTCGCCGCTGACGTAGTTCGTGCCGGTTTCGGTTTTGGAAAGCCAGCCCGGGTGGAGATTGAACGGGTGGTCCGGCTGCGAGGGCACGGTCGTGGGACTTTGCCAGATCGGGTAGGTGACAATCCAACAGTGGACCTCGATGCGCGGACCGTTGTTCGTGTTGTGCGCCTTGGCGATCAAGTCGGCGAGCGGGTCGAAACTCTGCGGCGAGACGTCGGTGGCCTTCGGCTCGAAGAGCGAGTTGTAGTAAGCGTCGCCGCGTTTGCGGACCTCGACGATGACGGCGTTGAAGTGGCCGGCGCGCGCGTCAGCCACCAACTGGCTGACTTCGCCGCTCGAACGGAACCCGGCATGGAAGGCATCCG
>CAZZAQ010000014.1:14567-17456 GCA_964652165.1 uncultured Bifidobacterium sp. | reverse complement strand
CTTGAAAGAATTGGGTGAGACGGAGGGTTTGTATGAGCCTGAAGACGAAATGCCATCACGGCAGCCGGAGAACGGACAGCACAAATCCCGCAATCGTCCTTGGAGTGCCTGTGACCATCCGCCAAGACTTCGGCGGCGGCGTGGCTTTCGACGATGCCAACCCGCGAATGGCGTATCTGCAACCTCGAAAGGGGTGTCCAGCTGCCGTACTTCAAGAATTCCGCCGTGCCGCTGCTATCGCAGTAACTACGCTGTTGGTGTTTCTGACCACGAGCGCTTCGGCGGCGGTGCGTTATGTGGATGCCAACGGAGCCAGCCCCACGGCGCCCTACGGCACCTGGGCCACCGCCGCCACGAACATCCAGGACGCCATCGACGTGGCGGATGACGGCGACGAAATCGTGGTGACCAACGGGGTGTATCAGACCGGCGGGCGAGTGGTGGATGCGGGGATGACGAACCGGGTGGCGGTGACGAAGCCGCTCACGGTGCGGAGCGTGAACGGCCCGGAGGTGACGGTGATTGCCGGGTACCAAGTGCCCGGAGCATTCCAAGGACTCGGGGACAGCGCGGTGCGCTGTGTTTATTTGGGCGAGGGAGCGGCGTTGGTGGGTTTCACGCTGACCAACGGAGCCACGCTGAGTTCGGGCGACTACTACCTCGAGCGGAGCGGCGGTGGCGTGTGGTGCGCCTCGGCTGGAGCTGTGGTGTCCAACTGTGTGTTCAGCGGCAACTCGGCTTTTCACGAGGCCGGCGGAGCGTATCATTGCACGCTGAACAACTGTGTGCTCACCGGCAACTTGGCGGCCTACGCGGGTGGCGGGGCGTATGTGGCCACGCTGAACAACTGCATTGTGTATTACAATGTCGCTGTGCAGAGCGGAGCCAACTATCAAGCCGCAAGCTTCAATTACTCTTGCACGACACCGCTCCCGCCCTTCAGCGCGGCCAACTTCGACAACCCGCCGCTTTTCGTGGACCCAGCCAGCGGGAACTTTCGCCTGCAATCCAACTCCCCCTGCATCAACACCGGCAACAACACCTATGTTGCCGGGGGCGCCGACTTGGACGGACGACCGCGCGTTGTGGGCGGCAGCGTGGACATGGGAGCCTACGAATTCCAACCCGGCGTCAGCGGCCACTTCATCGCTTGGCTTCAACAATACGGCCTGCTTACTGACGGCTCCGCGGACACCGCCGACCCCGACGGCGACCGTTTGAACAACTGGCAGGAGTGGCGCGCGGGCACCGACCCGACCAACGCACAATCCGTCCTCCGCGTGCTGACGCCGCCGCCGGCCGGCGCCGACTCGCGGGTCCGTTGGGAAAGCGTGCCGGGCCGGAGCTATTCCCTGGAGTGGAGCACGAGCGCGTGGTTTTACCGGGTGCGGGTGGAGGAGTGATCCCGAGTTGAGAGTTGAGGGACACCCAATCGCACCGCGCGGTCACCAACCTCAACCACCGCTTTTTCCGCGCCCGGTCGATTTCGAAATAGCAGTCGCCTGCTCGAAGTTAATCGTCCTTCAAAAGCGCGTTGAAGCCCGCCTGCTCGAAAGGATGGTCCCCAGTGAGTGCCTCGCGGATGCCTTCGTCCTCCATGACCACGAAGGAGAGGCAGTCGGTGAGTTGCCAGTCCTTGTCCGGTCGTTTCTTGAAGTACTGGATGCCACGCAGCAGGAGGTTCCGCTGTCCCGGTACCACGCGGAAAGTCCGCTCGCGGTGCAGAAGTTCGTGCAGGGCGAGAAATTCCGCCCGCAAAGGCGGTTTGTGGAACGCATCGGCCAGTTCGAGCAGGACGAAGTCGGTGGTCACGAAGCGCAAACCGGGCACGCGCGAGAAGGCGATGGCCCTGGCGTAAACGGTATCCCGGAGGTTCAGCAGCGCGAGGAAGTAGAAGGTGTCGGCAAAGACGGCGCGCATCACTGCTTGGGATGGCCTTTGACGTAGTGCGCGCGATTCAGGGCAAAGTCTTCCGGCCAATCGCGAGGCTTGGCCAGCTTGAGGATGCCTTTGAGAAACGGCGGGTCGCTGGCCAAAGGCCCCAAGGGAATGATTTCGACGGCCGCGCCGTTGGCGAGTTTCGCTCCGGGCGGCACGGGGATGACGCCGTTTTCAACCTTGGAGGTCAGGCGCCGGGGTGCTCGCTTTTTCATGCAAGGCAGTTTGCAGCGTGTGGCCTCGTTAAGCAATGTCCTTCTCCATGGCTGCGACGGGCCAAGGCGGTTGGTTGTTTATCCGGCCTCACTTCTCCAAGCCCGCCTTTTTGAGCAGTGCAGCAACCCGCGGGTCGGAACGCAGGTCGTCCCAGAGTGGGTCCGTTTTTACACGAAAGGCTGTGGGCGGGTACTCCTCCAACAGCCTGCTGCAAATGTTTAATAGCCCCGTCACGGTCTCGCAGAGCGAGCAAGACCTCGGCGGAATACAGCCCCGAACCGCGGCGCGATTGGGTCATCACGCGCACTTCTTCCAGCGCCTTCTGCGCTTCGGCGCGGTGTCCCAGCCGGGCGTGCATCAGGCCCAGAAAGGAGACCGAGTCCAGGTCAGGAGAAAGTTGCGCCGTCCTTTGCGCGGTGGCCAGCGCGTCGTCCTAGCGGCCCAGTCGTTCCTGCGCCCTACCCAGATGCATGAGGCCAATGGAATCGTTGGGACGGACGCTCAGGTAGTTGGTCGCAGCGCGGAGCGCATCATCGAAACCACGGCCGAGAGAGTAGCGCCAGCACCTGGCAGCGTGGAGGATTTGGGCCTTCGGATCGAATTGTTCCCCCTGCTTCAGCATCTTATCAGCTTCCTCGAATCGTCCAAGTTCTGAAAGCATCTCAAAGTCAGGATCTTCGAAAATGGCGCGGTTGAACAGTTCGATGCTCCTGTTGAGTGCGTCCTCGGTGGTGT
>CAZZAQ010000014.1:13062-14549 GCA_964652165.1 uncultured Bifidobacterium sp. | reverse complement strand
GAGCGAGCCTGACTGAGGAGTTGATACGCTGCCAGTTTCCGCGTGAGACTCGTCTCCAGGCGGCGCAACGTCAGGTCATCGAGGGAAAGGTTCAACTGTCGCGCCACGTGTCGAACCACCTCGCTCTGGATCGTACCGATGTCGGCGACATCGCGGTCGAAGCTGGCGGACCAAAGCTCCACGCCGTCCCCGAGACGTTAAAGAGCCGGGCAGCGACGTGGAGTTGGTTGCTGGCTTTCTTCATGCTCCCGGCCAGCACCGTGCGCACGCCAAGCTGTTCGCCAACTTGTCGGAGGTCATTCGTCGTGCGTCTGAAAGCGAAGACGGCAGAATGCGACGCGACCCTCAGCCGGGCGCAGTTGGTGAGCGCGTTCATCGTCTCGTCGGTTAACGCGTTGCACAAATACTCGTGCGCTGGTGATTTGCTTTCATTGACGAAGGAGAGGACGGCGATGGAGTTGATTTCTGCGGGCGGAGCACCATTGCGCTGAGGCTTCCCCAGTTTCACGTAGGGCAACACCGCGACCAGGGCCACCATCGCCGCAGCAGCGAGGCCGATTCGTTTGACTAACGTCCAGCGTCGTTCCACCGCGTGCTTGCGCTGCACGGATTGGCCGCGTTGCAACAGTTCCAAATCCGCGTGGAGGGCTTCGGCGGAGGCGTAGCGCTGGCGCGGATCACTGGCGCAGGCTTTCACCAGCACGGCGTTGAGTTCGATCAGCGCGTCCTGGTCGGGCAGGTCGCGCAGGTTTTCCGGGAGTTCGGGGAACTCGAGGCGGTCTTTGCCGGTGCTCAGTTCCTAAAGGACTTTGCCCAAGCTGTACAGGTCGGCCTGCGGCGTGCCGGGGCCTTCGGGCGGAATGAAGCCTTGCGTGCCCACGAACGAGCGCGCCTCGCCCAGGTCCGCCACCAGGCCGATGTCCGCCAGCTTGGGCGCGCCGCCCACGAAGATGATGTTCGAGGGTTTCACGTCGCGATGCACCAGGCGGTGCCGGTGCAGGTGCGCCAGCGCGTCGGCCAGTGAGAGGCCGATGCTCACACATTCCGCGACGGGCAGACGGCCGAGGCGTTTGAGGTCGGAGCGGAGCGTCCGGGGAGAGTATTCAGTAATCAGTAGGTCAGTATTCAGTGGTGGCCCGCTGCCCGACGCCGAGGCCGCTTCCGAAGTCTGGTTACTGATTACTGAACACTGATTACTGGATACTGAATCAGCCAGTTCCATCACGTAATAGAAGTATTCCTCCGTGCCGCCGACCTGGAGGATGTCCACCAGGCCTTCGTGCGAGCGGGAGATCGGCTCGAACTTCTGGATGCCTTTGAACTCGCGCTCGAAGGGCCGGGCGTCCTCAAAGGCGGCGCGATGAACAATCTTGATGGCCCGCAGCGTGCCCAGCTTGTTGCGCCCGAGCCACACCTCGCCGTAGCTGCCGCGGCCAATGAGCTGGAGCAGTTCGTGATCCGGAATGATGGGAGGTAACTGAGGCTTG
>CAZZAQ010000014.1:10810-13052 GCA_964652165.1 uncultured Bifidobacterium sp. | reverse complement strand
GAGCCACACATCGCCGTAGCTGCCCCGGCCGATGCGATTCAGCAGTTGGTGGTCGGGGATTTTGAGCGGGGCTGATGGGCCGGCCTGTTCAGGCCCCTCCGGCGGCGGGATGCGATCGAAACCGGGCGTTTGGCTGTTCAATCCAATTGCCAGCGTAGCCGAAACTCGGTCCAAACGACAGCCCAAATTCGCCGTTCGCTCACGCTGCTTTCCCGTGATCCAATTTGCCGGCTCAAGCCACCGCGCAGACCTTCACTTCTCTTTCCAGGCGCTTGCCCATCCGTTCCTGTTCCACCTCCAAATCGTAGTGCGACTGGAGATTGAGCCAGAACTGCGGGGACATCTGGAAGTACCGCCCGAGCCGCAGCGCGGTGTCCGCCGTGATGGACCGCTGGCCCTTCACGATTTCATTGATGCGCCGCGGCGGCACCCCGATGTCCAGCGCCAGCCGGTATTGGCTCAACCCCAGCGGCTTCAGAAAATCTTCTTCGAGGATTTCGCCTGGTGTGATATTCGCCAGCAACTTGCTTTTCATGCGTTTGTTAATGGTAATCCACTATTTCGACGTCGTAGGCGTCCGAACCGCGCCAGCGAAAGCATACCCGCCACTGGTCATTGATGCGGACGCTGTATTGGCCTTCCCGGTTGCCTTTCAATGCTTCCAGCCGGTTGCCCGGCGGCACGGCCATTTCTCGCACCGCCACTGCCGCGTGCAGTTGCAGGAGCTTGCGCCGGGCTGTCCGCTGAATGTTCGGCGGAAAGCGCCGGGACACCTGTCCGCTGAAAATTCTCTCCGTCTCCGCGCACGCGAAGCTTTGAATCATTCCGGCGAAACATAACGCATGGCGTTATTATCGTCAATCGTTCACGTCCATCCGTGCATCCCCAAGTTGTTGGTTGGGTCGTAGTCCGCAAGCGGCTTCTCCCTCTCCCCGTCGGACGGGGAGAGGGTTGGGGAGAGGGGACTCCTTGCAGAGTTGACGGCCCTCCTCTCCCCGCCCCTCTCCTCCCTCCGAGGGAGGAGAGGGAGAAACCACCAACAACTTCGGGATGCACCGCACGTCCATTGCCGCCTGTCAATTGCCTTGACACCGGTCCGGCTGCGGGGGCGCATGGAGGCATGACAACCCGCTTGCTTCCCCCGCGTTTCTGGATCGTTGCAACCTTGTCGCTCGCCTGGTTCACCGTCTCGTGGGCCGCTGAGGCGCCGCCGCTCAAGAAGTGGGAGAAGGGCCGGGGCTGGGGCTGGGTGTGGGGCAAGGAGGACGAAGTGGGCGCGCTCAACGAGATGACCGATGCCTCACGGCTGGCGGCGTTGCGGCTCGTTCAGCAGGGCAGGACCTACGACCTGGGGGTGCTTTACGACCGCACTTCCTACAAGTGGCCCGGCCATAGTCCGAGCGAAGTCATTTCCTTCCGCACTCCCGAAGGTGTGAAGCGCCAGGGCGACCTTCCCGCGCTGGTGAACGACAACCCGACGAAGACGGCCTGGCACAGTTGCGCGCTGTTCATCAACGACAACGTGGCGACCCAGATCGACGGCTTGGGTCACGCGACCGAAGGCGAGGATGACCACTGGTACAACGGCTTTCGCGAGCGAGACTGGGGCGGCAATTGGGGCCAGCGCAAATGCGACGCCAGCACCATCCCGCCCATCGTCGCCCGCGGCGTGCTCATCGACGTCGCCGGCTTCAAGGGCGGCGCGGCGCTCGCGGCGCACACGATGATCACGCCGGAGGACCTGCAAGGCGCCCTGCGCAAGCAACAGACGGAACTGCGCCCCGGCGACGTGGTGCTCATCCGCACCGGCACGCTGCGGTTCTGGGGCGAAACCGGCAACGACGAGAAGGGCCTGATCAAGGAGCACGATTCCGCGGGCATCAACCTGGAGTCCGCCAGGTGGCTGGTGGAACAACACGGCGCGATGCTGATTGGCGCCGACACCAGCGGGCTGGAATACGGGCCGCGCGACGAGGACGTGCCGGCCTATCGCGCCAAATATAAATCCTTCATGCCGGTCCACAACTACCTCCTCATCCAGCAAGGCGTCCACATTGCCGAGTTCCACAACCTCGAGGAATTGGCGCGCGACCGGGTCCACGAGTTCTGTTACGTCTGCTGCGTGAACAAGATCAAGGGCGCGGCCTCGGGCTTCACGCTGCGGCCGATGGCGATACGGTGAAGCGTGAAACGTGATGCGTGATGCGTGATGCGTGCAACGTCATGCGCAGGACGCAAGGTT
>CAZZAQ010000014.1:9165-10800 GCA_964652165.1 uncultured Bifidobacterium sp. | reverse complement strand
CGCATTGGTGACGCCGTTTCTCGAACGGCTGGGCTTCTCGAAAGACGCGGCCTGGCTGACACCGATCATCGGTTCGCTGGCTGCCGCTCCTGCGCGGGCCCAGTGAAGGTGCGGCGGCCGGCCAGGAGCGCGGACAGCCTTGTCCGCGCGAATTTGAGCTGAAGGCAGGGCCACGCGGACAAAGCTGTCCGCGCTCCAATCCTGATTCCGCCCTGCTGGCTCGGCCGGAGGTTGTGGGTCAGGTTGGTGGGGCGAGCGTCCTCGCGAGCCGGCTCGCGAGGACGCTCGCCCCACCTAAACGGGAACCTGTACGACTGCTCTTTTTCGTCGAGATTGACTTCGCCGCGACTTATTCTATCCGGTTGTGGACAATCGTGCCATTGAACTGGCCCTCTCCGTCATCCGGCACAGCAGCCGGAGCCGGCCGGCGGACGCCTTGCTTCGCGAGACCTTGAAGCAACAGCGGGGTTTGCCGCCCGATTCGAGCCGCAAAACGGCCCGCGCGGTGTTCGCCTGGTTTCGTTGGCGCGGCTGGTTCGATGGGGCCGAAGCGGACGAGGCCAGGCTCGCCGAGGCGTGCATGCTGCAAGAACGGTTCGACCGCGAGCCGCGGAGCTTCTCGGACGAGGAAATCGACGCGCGCGCCTCACCGAGTTGGGTCCAGGAGGAAGTCGCCGCCAATGCGGGCTGGAAGCGCGCGCTGCAAACCAAGCCGCGGACCTGGTTGCGGGCGCGTCCCGGAACGGCCGGCCAGGTCGCCGGGAAACTCAACGACTGCCGGTTGTCCGAGCGAGTGCCCGACGCCCTCGAGTATCTGGGCCGGGAGGACTTGTTCTGCACCGAGCTGTTTCAATCGGGCGGGTTCGAGATCCAGGACATCAATTCGCAAGTGGTGGGACTGGCCTGCGGCGCGCAACCGGGCGAGACCTGGTGGGACGCGTGCGCCGGCGAAGGCGGCAAGACGCTTCACCTCTCGGCCCTCATGCGCAACAAGGGGCTGATTTGGGCCAGTGACCGGGCCGAGTGGCGGCTCAAGCGGCTCAAACGGCGGGCGGCCCGGGCGCAAGTGTTCAACTACCGTGCGGCACCCTGGGACGGCGGCCCGGCCCTGCCCACGCGCACGCTGTTCGACGGCGTGCTGCTCGACGCGCCCTGCACGGGGCTGGGCACCTGGCATCGCAATCCACACGCGCGCTGGACGACGACCCCTGAGGATGTTCGCGAACTGGCGGCGGCGCAGCAGCGGTTGTTGGCCAGCGTGGCTCCGGCCTTGAAGCCGGGCGGCCGGCTCGTGTACGCAGTCTGCACATTGACGCGAGCCGAGACGGAAGGGGTAGCGGCGGAATTCGATCGAAGCTTTCCGGACTTTGGACCGCTTCCGGTCCGACATCCCTATGCGTTGGGCGAGCCCGGACCAGCCCGTGTGTGGCTCTGGCCGCACGAGACGGGCGGCAGCGGGATGTTTATCGCGGCGTGGCGCCGACGGCCGGCCTGAAAACGGTGCGGCCGCCGGCGGGTGCCGCCGGCGGCCGGTGGTGCGGGAAGGGGTCCCCGGGGGCCTTGGCAAAAGGTCAGTTGGAGCGAATGTAGTCGTCGAACTCCATCGAAGTGCTTTCCTCGAATCGCCCGTTAGGG
>CAZZAQ010000014.1:0-9155 GCA_964652165.1 uncultured Bifidobacterium sp. | reverse complement strand
CCGGAAGAGCGGACCAGGACGCTGTTGTCTGAGAAATAGAATCGCAGCGCGTTGCCCCACGGGTCGACGTACTCGCCCTTGCCGTTTTGCTCCAGCTTGCGACCCAAACCGATGATGACTTTCTTGGGGTTCTGGCCCTGGAGCGCCTTGGCGACTTCGGCGTTGCTGCCGGTGGGGTAGGCGCCGACGTGCTCTTTGTATTTCTGGAGCCCGTCGAAAAGACACTCCACATCCTGGGTCAGCCGGTGAGTGCTGGCCTTGGCCTTGACTGTAGTGACAACGCGAACGACCCACCCGCCGCCGATCAACAGGGCGAGAACTCCGACGACTAATAGAAACTTTTTCATTATTGAATACATCGGCTTGCTGCCGATGGTCTTTAGCGAGGAGTTGGGAAACAAAAGGGTGGCCCTGCTGGCGTGCCACGCAATGCCTGGGAAGCCCCGCCCTTCAATTCTGGACGCGCCTCGCATCCATCTACCACAAAAGGCCCAAGTCCCTGATAACCCGGATTGGCGCTTCCGAGTTCATGCGTAGAGCACTGAGGGAGCCCGCGCTGCCGTATCCGGTTGGCGTAGCTGCGACCATGAGGTCGCGGGCTGGATTCTCAAGCGGCAATGAAATCAATGCTGACCCCCAACCTCCAACGTCCCCGTCCCGCGACCTCACGGTCGCAGCTACGCCGAGCTCAAACGGCCTTCCGAGGCCGCGCCACTTTGAAGTGCTGTCCACTTCGCGCGGCCTTGGAAGGCCGCGCTCCCGACCGTGCGGCTGGAACGTCCTGCTTACGGCTGCCAGGGCGTGGCGGCGCGGTAAAAGCGGTTGGTGGACCAGTTTGAATCCTGGACCGATTCGATGCGTGCGTTGGTGCGCGAGGCGAAGTCCGCCAGGCGGAACCAACCGGTCGGCCCTGCCGGAAGCGCGTCGGCGTACTGCAAGGTATACGTCTTTCCGGGGACGGCGCCGAAGCGCAGCGTGGCCAGGCCCGGCACGGTTGTCTGTTCTATCTTCAGGAAACTGGCCGGATTGGACGGGTCGGTGCCGGCGATGAATTCGGCCAGGTTTGACATCCCGTCGCCATCCAGGTCGCCGAAGGCGTCGGCCGCATTATTCGTGTTCAGGCCGTATTGCACCTCGTACAAATCCGGCAGGCCGTCCATGTCGAAGTCGATCCGGGTGTGGTTGGTCGTGTGCACGGCTATGCCCGAGCCCGTGGAGGCGACGTTGCTGAGCACGATCCGATACCAGTTGCTTCCCGCCGCCCGCGCAGTGTAAGCGGCGGGGTATGTGAAGAAGTTGACAAAGTTGCTCGTATCGGACTTCGCGACAAACGCGGAATTGCTGCGATAGAAGATCGTGATCGGCGCCGGCGCGCCGGTGATGATGCTGCTGACCGTAAACGGCGTGCTGACGGGGTTCGTGTAATTGAGCGCCGGCGGAACCACCCACACCGGCGAGATCCACGGCGTCAGCGTCGCATTGGCGCTCGGGACGGTCCCGGCGGCGTCGGTGACCAGCACGGAATAGACACCCCTGTCCTCCACCACGACGTTCGAGATCGTGAGCGTCACGCCCGTGGCCCCCGGAATCATCACTCCATCTTTGCGCCACTGGTAAGTGATGGGAGTCGTGCTGTCAGCCAACACGGAGAAGATCACGTTGCGATTGTTCACCGCTGCCGCCGGGTCGGGAGGCACGCGGATGCTCACGCTTTGGGGTTGGATGGTTATCGTGGCCGGGATGAAGACCAGCAGGCCGGCGGGACTGCTGAGGACCGATCCGGCGGCGTTGTACACCACCACGTCGTAGAGTCCTTCGTCAAAGAAGTCGATGCCGCTGAGCATGAGAATCGAGCTGTTCGCGCCGACGATGGAGTTTCCGTTGAAGCGCCACTGGTAGCCCAGCGATCCGGGTCCGTTCGCGCTCACACTGAACATGGCGCTGGAGCCCAAGCCGGCAATGGTGGAGGAGGGCTGCGCCGAGATGGTCGGAAGCGTGCCGCCGGACCACAGGCCGCCACCCGTCACGGTCGCCGCCACCCAGTTGTTCGGGTCGTTGCCGAAGTCGCTCGCGACGCGCCGTTGAATCGATGCGCCGGAACCGTCCGCGCCGGCCGGCCACGGCGCCGAGTCCTCGTAATCCACCTCGTCCACCAGGATGAAGGACGGGGGGCCGTTGGGGGCCGGCTCGCCGGGCTTCTGAAGCCGGACCTTGTCGGAGGAATTGTCGAGCTTGCCGTTGAACGGACCGTACACCGGCACGCCGGCGGGCACGTTGAACCGGCTGCGGAAGGAAGCCAGTTGCGTTCCGTTAGTCGGGTTGAAGGCGACGACCACCAGCGACGTGTTCGCGCCCAGCGTCGCGCCAAACGGGAAGTCGAAGCTGATGCCGCCGCTCAACCGCCAGTTATTGGTCGGCGTGAACAGAGGCGTGGGCGCGTTGGTGATGCTGCGCAGTTCAATAAACTCGTCGGCGCTGTTGTCGATGCCGCTACCGTAGTCGAGAGGGTGATACATGATCTCGGAAATGACGAGCGGACCGACGCGCGGGCCGGCATTGGCCGAACCGAGTGAAAGCGTTTTTTGCGCCACGAAATGTTCGTTCGTCTGGCTGTCAACGTGGAGGCCGAACGAGACGCCGTTGTCCGCCGCGCCGAAGTTGAACCCGTGCCGGTAGCCGGTCAGGTTTGTCGAGGCCGGGTCGCCGGAGAAGACGAACACCTCGTCGCCCAGAGAACTTAGCGCAAAAGGCGCCAGTGCCGTCGCCGCGTTGGTAAAGAGCGTTTCATCGAAGGTGACGAAACCTCCCGCCGGGATGACGCACCCGTTGGTGATGCGGAATTTCATCGCATTGGTGAAATCGTCGCTGAGGAACCAGCCGCCGACGTTGACCGGGCTCGTGGTCGGATTGAACAGCTCGATGGTGTCGCGTTGCGGCGGGTCGGTGTGGGTGAGCACTTCGCTAATGCGAATCGGCGCGAACGACGGCCCCGGCGGGTCGCTCTGGCCGGGCGCGCCTTGAAGCACGCCGCTCGGGCGCCAACTGGATTTCTTGCCCCACGAGTCCGGCTCGCCCATCTGGTTGGTGTTGACGAGCGAGAATCCGAGGCCGTCGGTGATGGGGTACCACGAGTTATTGTAGCTGAAATCGAGCACCTCTTCGTTCGATGCGTCGAGCAGGCGAATCCGCTCGCCGGCATTGTCAAGCAGGCCCGCATATTGGCCGGCGACATTCGCCAACGCCCCGTAGCGGGCGGTGAACGCCGCCAGGTTGCGCACGACGACGACGCGACCGTTCGGCCCCAGGCTCGTCACCGCGCTGCCGGTGAACGCGAAATCGACCCCGTTGGTCAGGCGGACGCCGTTCAGGCTCAGCGTTGTGCTCGGGGAGTTGTTGACCAACTCGATGTATTCGAATTCCTGGGGGTCGTTCGTGTTCCCGGCAAGCGGCGAGGGATTGTACATGATTTCACTCACGCGAAGGAACTGCTGCGCGGCGCTGGGCGCGGCGGGGTAGGTATTCGAGTAAACCAGCCGGCCCTTGTCGTCGCGGAGGGTCAGCGGCTCGCCGCGGGCGGAGAGCTGGCCCTTGTAGGGCCCGACGACGAAGATACCCTGACCGCCGCGCGGGCCGCTGGTGCGCTGCTTGAAGGCCACCACATCGGGAGAAACGTAGATGACGCTGTTCGATGGGATGACCGTGCCGGGTTTGAATTTGAACTCGACCCCGCCGTCAAGTTTCCAACCGGTAATATCAACCGCGGTCGGATTCAGATTGGTGATGCACACGAACTCCTGGGCCTGGTTGCTCGAAGCCGGATTGGCTTCGACGCCGGCGACGGCGATGGAAGCCAGCACCGACTGCGTGAGGGGGATGCCGGCCTTGCTGGTCGCATTGGTGCCCGTGGTTCGGGCGGTGTTGGTGATGCAATGGGTGCCATACCAGTGCTGGCGGCGGGGGCCGACAAAGTTGGCCATGGTGTTGCTACAGGCAAGCAGGAACGGCTCTCTGGGAGCCCAGTCCGAGTAATTCGGCCATCTGGGAGGAGCTTCCAGCAGCATGTCCGCTGCCATCAGGTTGGTCATCGACTTGATGTAGTTCTCAATGATCAACTGATTGGTCGGAGTGCCGGGAGGCTGAACCACCTTGTCAAGAACCGTGCGCATCCGGCGGAGGTACATCTCGCGCGCCTCTGGCACGGAGATAATGACATCGTAGATACGGTTGTAACCCGGCCCGCCCTCGAGGGGAATGATGGCCCTGCCGCCGTAGAGCGGATGGCTCTTTTGGTTGTCAACCGTGGCTTCCAGCGTGGTGACGCCGCCGTAGCGGCAGCCCCACGAGGCGTCCATGTCGAACGGAACGCAGCGCCAGAGCTGGTCGCCGAAGGTGTCGCGATACAGGGACATGTTGGCCCATACGTCGTCGTTTTCAGAGCAGAAGCGCGCGCCGACGAGATAGTTAATCACTTCAGGCACATCGAGCATGTCGAAAACAGCGGCCTTCCGGGTGGCGAAATCTCTGCTCTCGCTGATGCCGAACGCCAGAGCGTCGTAGTCCAGGCGGCTTGGTTCGTCCGGTTCCAGTTTTTGAAATACCCCGGTGCTCGTATAGTTGGGTGGGCCAATAACAAGGCCCACCGCCTTGTAGAGCGCGCCTTTCGGATCGTACCCCAGCCGCTCGTTCTGTTCCTGGCCGAGCACGTCGCTGTGCATCGAGATTTGGTAAAACACGCCGTTGGTCTGGACGCGCACGGGGTAATCGAATGGCCCCGGAACGCCAATCTGCCCCATGAACCAGAAGCACAAGTGCTGCCGCAGTCGCGTCGGGTCGCGATATTCACCCAGCAGCGAGGTCTTGCGCACGCGTCCGCCGGGGCCGGGGTGCCGCAATTCGTGATCGCGGTTGAATTCCAGCCGGTGCGCCTTCTTGGGCAGATTCGCGGACGTGTTGCCGCGCAATTCCATGTAAATGTTGTCGTAGAATTCGCCGTCGTGGAAGAAGGAGACGCGCCCGCCCGGCGACTCCGTATCAATCCCGGCCACCTGATTCGGCGCGATAAAGATGTGAAAGACGGGCAACGGGGTGACGATGTTGGTTGGATTGACAATCGTGCCGAGGTACTCCGCGTCGCCCCCGCCCACGAAGAGGGGCCAGCGGCTGGGGTTGCCCAGGCCGTCGGTCGCCCGGAAGTACCACCGGATCATCTGGCCGTTGGTGGACGCCCCGGCCACGGGAAGCGTCTGGCCGTACACCCCGTCGCTCGCAAGCCCATCGCCGTGCATCCCGTCGTCGAACATGGGCAGTTCGATCTCGGCGTTGTACATCACGCGGTAGCGCACGGCCACCGAGCCAATGAGCGCGAACGTGGGGCTTACGTGCGCCGTCACCAGCACGTCCTGCGAGTCCAGCGGCACGTTCGGCGAATGGCTGGGCTCGGTGATGGCTGGCCCCAGCACCGACACGCCGCTGCCGTTGGCCGCTCCCGGCGAGGGGACCGTCATGTAAACCCCGGCGGAGGTGGCCGCCGCGACGTGCGTGGCGATCAATTCCGCGCTGACCAGGAAATCCTCGTCCGCCGCCGCGGTGTTGAGGCCCTGAATCGCCAGCACGTTGGCCCCGGCCCTCAGCACCGCCCCGCCGGACTGGAACTGGTCCACCCCGATTACCGTGTGAGTGTTCGTGGCGGCCGAATTGAACGCGAGCGTGCCGGGCGCGTTGGCCCGCGCGAGTTCGATGCCGTTCAAGTAGGCCACGAACCCGTCATCGTAGCGCATCTTCAGCGAGAGCAACTGGACGTTTGAGGGATTGTCGATGTTAAACGGCAGCCGGACGTAGGCGCTGGCGTTGACATTGGACATGGCCGCCGCTACGTCGGTTCGGATGTATGGGACCACGGACACGCCCACCGCGTTGGTTCCGGCCTGGAAGAGGGAGAGGATTTCCGCGCCGGACAAGGCCCGGTGATAGGCGGCCACCTCGTCGATCTGGCCGTTGAAGAAATTGAGAGTGGCGTCAAAGATGCCGCCCCCGCCGATGTTGAAGTTGAACCCCGACGTGCCAATGGCCCCGCTCATCGGGGTGGAGGCGCGCATCGTGCCGTCCAGATACAACTGAAGCTGAGTGCCGGTACCCACGGCCGCAATGTGGTGCCATTCGCCAACCGCGAACGGATACGCGAAATCAATCTGGCCGACAAATGTCCAGAATTGGACTGTGGATGCGCTGATGAATCCGAACTCCACCAAATCGTTTTGCCCAAACAAACCCGTCCGGGCGGCCTGCGCCACCGCAGGTCGAATCCAGCCCGCCATGGTGAACGTCGAGCGGTTGTTCAACAGCGGGCTTGGAATCGAGATGAAGCTGCTGCTGCCGTTGAACGTCGGCGCGTTGTTGTTTGGCTCGAAGCCGTTGAACTGCGGGGGGCGCGGCCCCGCCGTGCCGAGCGCGGCGCTCGTGTAAGTGCCGTTGAGACCGGCGCCGGAGCCGAGGTTGGCGGCGGTGCTGCCCGAATTTTCGTCCAGCCGCC
This sequence comes from uncultured Bifidobacterium sp., assembly GCA_964652165.1. Taxonomy (GTDB): domain Bacteria; phylum Verrucomicrobiota; class Verrucomicrobiia; order Limisphaerales; family JADJPG01; genus DASTLJ01. The sequence continues at coordinate 2,626 of CAZZAQ010000014.1, read as the reverse complement.
AGTAGCCGACCGGCCCGGTCGGCAGCACCGTCGCGCTGTAGTCGGCCGCCGTCACGTTCGTGGTGCCGTAGCCCACGCCGTTGGTGCCGACGGTCCAGGCACCGTCGTTGAAGCCGGCGTAAAGCCAGTTGGTGCCGTCGCCGCCACTGGAGGGGATGCGCACGCGCACCAGCGCATTAGTCGGGACCAGCGTCGAGTTGGTGGACAGCACACCCAGGCCATACGAAACTCCCGAGACTTGCTGCGGGAAGGGCGCAAACTCGGAGGCAATACTGCCATCGGGCCGGACCAGCGCCAGGTATTCGCCTTGCCCGTCCAATTTGAAATTAGTGTGCAGGCGGGCGCCGGGAACGCGGCGGTCCTTTTCCGATGCGAAGACGACCAGGAAGCCCCCGGGCGGCAGGTTCGTGGCCGGGAAGCGCCATTTGGTCAGGTTGTCCGCCTTGTCGGTGAGCGACCAATCGAGCAGGTTCGCAGTCGAGTCGCCGGCGTTCTGGATTTCGATCCAATCGGACGATTCCCCGTCCTCGTCCAGCAACGTCAGCAGCGGGTTGGTGGCGTTTGTGTTGGACGCCATGAATTCGCTGATGACCGGACCGCTGCCGTCGGTGGCGTTGGGGTCGAGAATGTAGAGCCAGCTTCCACCCGCGAAGGCGTTCGGCGCCGTGGCGAGGTCCGTGATGCCATGCCCCGCTGCCCACGCGACCTGCACCAGGCCCGTAGTGGGCTGGGCGAATGAGATCGTGTAAACGTTAGCCGCGCCCGACAGGCCGGTGGCCGGGGTGTTGTTGATCCGCAAGTCGGCGGCGTCCACGCCGGTCACGCTTTCGCTGAAGACCACAGTGATGCTGGTGAGCGCGCGCACGGTGGCATCGGCGGCGGGCGACAGCGTGGCCACGGCCGGCGGCGTTTGGTCCACGAGGTTGTATTGCCACAGAGAGCCCGGGCCAGTCGCACTGAACGGATTGGGCGGCAGCGCCTGGTCGGCAATGCCGTGGCTGGCGTTCCAGCTAATCTGCACCGTTCCATAAGCCGGTTGGGCAAATCCGAACGCGTAGGCCGTGCTGCTCAGGGGAGTGACCGACGCCGCCGCGACGCCACCAATGAGAAAATCGGCCGCATCCACCCCGGTGACCGGTTCGCTGAACGTCACCGTAATCGCCGACAAGCCGCCGACCGTGCTGCCCGCTGAAGGGCTGGCGCTGAGGACCGTCGGCGGGTTGGTTTCCACAAGGACTGCTTCGAGTGAGGCATCAAAGTCCAGATCGCTGCTGGTGACCGCACTCTGGAACACCTGCACCGCCAAGACGTTCGAACCGATCATCAGATAGGACGGCGGCGTTGGCAGAGTGTACAGGGTGAACGGCACCGGCTCGGTCGCATTGTTCGCGAGTGTCGCAACGGAGACAGGATCGCCCGCCACCCCGGTCATGTTCACCCGTTGCACTTCCGTTCCGTTGATCCACGCTACGAACCCGTCGTCCACCAGCGCCCCCAGCCGCAGGAAGGCGATTTCAGCCGTGTTGGTAAGCACGAAGGTCGTCCGGAAGAAGAGGCTGGTGTAAACATTCTGCATGCCGGTGATCTGAGTCCCTCCGACCAACGTGGAGCTGTCACCGGTGGTGTCATACCAGAACGGCGCCGGCGCGGTGGTGAACTGCGAGTCGTCGAAGCCGAGGGTCCGCCAGGCCGTGACGGGCGCCGAGGCTTCAGTGGTGCCCGGCCGCCATCGCCATCCGGCGGCCGATCGTTGCACCAACTCGGCGCCAGACGCTTCCAGCGCCAGGACTGCCAAAACCACGGGAAGAAGAATGCGAAGCGTTCTCATAACAATCATTGTCAACAGAGGCACTTGGATCAGTTCTATTCCAAGACAGCCCGTTCGGCATCAAGTTACGGCAACGAAGCGTCGCCAGGGAGCAACTTCGGCTGACCGCACGGGTTGTTGGGTTCGGGAGCAAGTTACACAATTGTTCCCAAAAGGACAGCATTTTGTTTCCGCGCGGGTAGGGTATTCGTATCCGGTCGTCATCTTCAACGACGCCAGCTCTGTCGCCAGCGCCGCCGCGCTGGCGCAGGAGGTGGACGCGTGGATCCCGGAGGTCAGCAGACGGAAACGAACCGCGGAGCGCCAGAACGGCAGATAAGAAACGGAACGGTTAGGCGAGGGTTCGGATTCAACAAACAGGATTCCACCCGCCGGCTGGAAGCCGGCGGACCCGGTGCGGCCGGGCTTGCGTCGGGCGGCGCGGGTGTTGTTTCATCGCGACATGAAACCGCCCCGCCACCGCTTCGCCGCCCTTCTCGTTTCCCTGTCGTTGACACTCGCCTGGTGCGCGCCAGCGCTTGCGAAGGACTTCTGGGTTTACTTCGGCACCTACACGGGCAAGTCGAGCAAGGGCATCTACGCCTCGCGCCTCGACGCGGCGACCGGCAAATTGACGCCGCCCGAACTCGTCGCCGAAACCACCAGCCCGAGCTTCCTGGCGGTGTCGCCGAACGAGCGGTTTCTCTACGCCGCCATCGAGGTGCCCAAGTTTGAAGGCAAGAATGCCGGGGCCGTCAGTGCGTTCGCCATTGACCGGGCGACCGGCAAACTCTCCGCGCTGAATCAAAAGTCCTCGGG
>CAZZAQ010000013.1:15606-17654 GCA_964652165.1 uncultured Bifidobacterium sp. | reverse complement strand
CCGGCCCGGCTGGCCAGACCCTCTGCCCGGGCGCCACCGCCAGCCTCAGCGTCGCGGCCACTGGCAGCGGCCCGTTGAGCTACCAATGGAGCAAGGCCGGCGCGGACCTGCCGGGCGCGACCAACGACACGCTGGTGCTGTCCTCCGTCAGCGTGGCCGACAGCGGCACTTATTGCGTCGCGGTGAGTGGCGCGTGCAACAGCGTGACCAACTGCGCCACACTGACCGTGGCGCTGCCGCCCACCATCACATCGCAGCCAATCAATCAGACTGTTTACGTCAATAGCATTGTCACGTTCCGCGTGAACGCGACGGGGACTGCGCCGCTCAGTTTCCAATGGCAATTCAACGGCGCTGATTTGCCGGGTGAAGCGGCCTCCACGCTGAACGTGGTCGATTCGCAACCATCGAACGAAGGCGCCTACACCGTGGTGGTCAGCGACAGTGTCTGCTCAGTGACCAGCACCGTCGCCACGCTGAACTTGTTCCGCGACTTTGGGGACGCACCGAATCCGACCTACCCGACGTTGCTGGCCGCCAACGGCGCGCGGCATCTGATCGTTCCGGGATTCCATCTCGGTGCGCGCATAGACGCCGAAAGCGACGGCCAACCGACCAGTTCAGCGGACGGGGACGACCTCAACGGCAGCCCGAGCGACGAGGATGGTGTCACGTTCCTGACACCCGTGGTTCCAGGCCTGATTGTTTCATTGCAGGTAGTCGCATCCGCCGATGGCAGGCTGGACGGATGGCTGGATTTCAACGGCAATGGTTCCTGGGCGGATCCGGAGGACCGAATCTTCACCGACGAGGCGGTGAGTGCGGGAATCAATTTGCTGACGTTCCAAGTGCCGGTCACCGCGGTGCTGACCAATACCTTCGCCCGATTCCGGTTTGGCAGCGTCGGAGGTCTCGCGTTCAATGGCCAGGCTGGCGATGGCGAAATCGAAGACTATCGGGTCGATATTATGCCAAGCTTGCCCCTTCCCTTTCCGCTGGTCATGGCAGGCGAGCAGGACAGCGCCACGGTGGACCCGCCGCGCCTGGCTTTTATCATGCCGGACCCAATCCTCGCGGGCGGACGCGCCGGCCTCACCATTTCATGGCCGCTGCCTTCCATTGGGTTCATTCTTGAATCCGCGACGAACTTGAGTCCGTCCAACTGGCAACCCGCCAGTGAGCTGCCGATCGTCGTGAATGACCGTTGGCAGGTCAGCGTCCCCATCGACCAGGCCCAACATTACTTCCGCCTGCGCAAGCTGTGACCTGGTCCACGAACCGGCGTGGCGCTTCAGCTACGACGCGCGCGGATCCCACGCGTCGCGGAGGCCGTCGCCCAGGAAATTGAGGGCCAGAAGCGTCGTCACCAGCAACGTCGAGGGAAAGACGACAAGCCACCAGTAAACCTGAATCGGGTTGAGTTGCGCCGCGCCTTCGGCCACGAGCGAACCCCAACTGGCCATCGGCGGCCGGATGCCCAACCCGAGGTAGCTCAGAAACGATTCGTAGAGAATGACCGACGGCACCGTGAGCGTGAGGTAGACGATCACGATGCCCCAGACGTTGGGCAGAATGTGCCGCCAGAGGATGCGGGCGTGTCCCGCGCCGAGCGAGCGGCTGGCATCGACGAAGGCGCGCGTGCGCAGGCTCAACACCTGTCCACGGACGATGCGTGCCATCGTCAGCCACGAAATCGCGCCCAGCCCGATGAAGAGCAGGAGCATCGGCGCGAAGGCCGAAGCGCCCGGACCGAACCGGCCGCCAAGCCAGCTTTTCACCCACTCTTCGAATGTGCTCAGCAGGACGATGACGAAGATGATCGACGGCAAGCAGTAAAGCACGTCCACGAAGCGCATCATCATCGCATCCAGCCGTCCGCCGACGTAGCCGGACACAGCGCCCCAGGCAACGCCGATGACAAATGCCACGCCCGCGCCCACCACGCCGACGAGCAGCGAAATGCGCGCGCCAAAGAAGACACGGGTCAACAGGTCGCGCCCGTGCACATCCGTGCCGAACCAGTGCTTTGGGCCCGGCGGCTGGAATTG
>CAZZAQ010000013.1:2325-15596 GCA_964652165.1 uncultured Bifidobacterium sp. | reverse complement strand
CACCAGCACCAGCAGCACGGCAAGAAACCAAAGGCTGATCACCGCCGGAGTGTTCCGATTGAAGCGCCGCCAGGCTCGAGCCGAGGGTCGAGAGTCGAGAGTCGAGGGCTGAGGGCCAGCGGCGGGCGACCGGCCCGGACTCTCGACTCTCGACTCTCGGCTTTCGACTGGCTCACTCATACCGCACCCTCCGGTCGAGGAACGCCAGCGTGAAATCAGCGAGCAAGTTTAGCAGCAACAGCAGCCCCGCGTAGAGCAGCACAAGCCCCATCAGCAGCGGGTAATCGCGGTTGATCGAACTGTTCACGAAGAATGCGCCGAGTCCGGGAATCTGGAAAATGGATTCGACGACGAACGAGCCGGTCAGCAGGTCCGCCAGCATCGGCGCCGAAAAAGAGACGACGGGCAGCAGGGCCAGGCGCAGGGCGTGTCGGTAGAGAATGGCGCATTCACCCAGGCCCTTGGCGCGGGCGGCGACGATGAACTCGGATTGCAGCGTCGTCGTCATGCTTTCGCGAACGAGCCGGGCGACTTTGCCGGCGAACAGCACGCCGAGGGTGAACGTGGGAAGAAGGAAGTGGAGCGGTGTATCCCACAGCGCGACAGGGAACCAGTGCAGGTGCACCGCAAAGGCGAGCACGAGCAGCGGCCCCAGCACCAGCGCCGGGATGCACACCGCCAGCAGCGCGAGCAGACCCAGGGAATAGTCCGTCCAGCTCCCGCGCCGCACCGCCATCCAGACGCCCCACGGTATTCCAAGCCCCAGCGCGAAGCAAAACGCCAGTCCGCCCAGCGCCAGCGAGACGGGCAACGCGTCGGCGACGATGTCGTTGACGGTGTGATTGCGATACTTCGTTGAGAGGCCCAGGTCGCCGTGGGCCAGGTCGCGAACGTAGAACCAATATTGGACTAGCCTGGGCTGATCCAGGCGGTATTTAGCCTTAAGGGCTTTTTCGATCTCGGGCGAGGCCGGCGCGCGGTGGCTGTCGAAAGGCCCGCCCGGCGCCTGACGCATCAGCAAAAACGCCAGGAAGCTGATAACCAGGAGCAGCGGAACGAGGAAGGCGAGGCGCTTTAGGAAGTACATGGCTGGAGAGTAATCAGTATTCAGTAATCAGTATCCAGTGTTCAGTGTTTAGCGTTCAGTCAGTGGTTGGCTAGTGGGCTGGCCGATGTGCTTTCCGTTCGAGATTGATTGGCTACTCAACGAGCTTCGCTGTCCCGGCGGCTACTGAAAACTGAAAACTGATTACTGATTACTGATTACTCCCTCTTGAGCTTCCGAATCGCATTGAGGGGATGAATGTCCAGAATGTTGCCGTGGATGCCCGAGACACGCCGCGGATTGTAATAGTTGAAACCGGCGAAGTAGTAGACCGGGGCGATGGGGGCTTCGTCTCGGATGAGCAGAGTCTCCGCTTCGCGCAGAATCTCCTTCCGGCGCTCGAGCCCGGGCTCGAGCGCCGCGCGGTCCATCAGTTCATCGTAGCGGGCGTTTTTCCAGCCGGTACGGTTGTTACCGTTGTCTGCGCGGAAAAGGTCGAGGAACGTGACCGGGTCGTTGTAGTCGCCCAGCCAACTGCTGCGCGTCACGTCGTAATCGAGCGAGCGCTGGGCCTTGAGGTAAACCTGCTTCTCCATCTGGCGCAGCTCGAGACGGATGCCCAGCGTGTCCCGCCACATTTGCTGAAGTTCAACACCGACTCTGCTGTGGACGGAAGCGCCGCCAGCCACGGACTCGAATAGGTATTCGATAGTGCGAAAGCCATTGCCGTCTTTGAAGCCGGCTTCCCGCAACAGACGGCGGGCGGTCTCTGGATCGTAGCGCGGGGCGTCGATGGGCAGGCTGTTGGCCGTGTAGGGTGGGACGATCTGGTGCGCGTTGGTCTCGCCGGTCTTGAGGATTTTGTCGATGAGCCGCTGCTTGTCGATGGTGAGCGCCAGCGCGCGGCGCACGAGCGGATTGTCCAGCGGCTTGCGGGTGGTGTTGAAGCGCAGAAAGTAGGTCCCGAGGTAGTTAAAGCCGTGGAAATCCTGGCGCTCGCGCAGCGTCTGGTACAGGTCCGACGGGATGAACTCCTTGTCCCAGATGATGTCGACTTTGCCGCGCTCGTAAAGGTTGAAGGCGGTGCTCGCGCTGCGAATCGGCAGAAGGTCGATCACTTCGCAGCCCGTATTGGCGGCGTCCCAATAGCGCGGGTTGGCGCGAAGGCGGATGCGGTCGTTGAGCCGCCAGGACTCCAGTTGGTAAGGGCCGCTGACGGACAGCGGGCGGACGCGCATCCAGCGGTCGCGGTGTCGTTCAATCAAATGACGCGGCACGACGGAGAGGGTCTGGAACGCGCACAGGTCGAGGAAGAAAGGGGTGGGGTTTTCGAGTTCAACTTCGAGCGTGAAATCGTCGGGGGCGCGGATGCCGACTTGAGCGCGATTCGTGAGCTGTTTATTGAACCACCGCTCGGCGTTCTTGATGTAGAAAAGCTGGCCGACGTATTCGCTGGCGGTCACCGGGTCGAGCACGCGAAACCACGAGTAAACGAAATCGTGCGCCGTGATGCGTTCGCCCGTCGACCAGACGGCGTTCGTGCGAAGGTGAAACGTGTAGTGCTTGAAGTCGGGCGAATTCTCGTATCGCTCCGCGAGCCCGGGAATCGGCAGGGCCGTCTTCGCGTCCACGCGCATCAGCCCCTCGAAAAGCGCCATGACGACGCGAAGCTCTTCGAGGCCGGTCGAGGTGGCCGGATCGAGAGAGCCGGGTTCGGCGCCATTGACGATTCGGAGATCGGCGGGCGGGCGCGGAGGGGAGCAGGCGGTGAGCGCGAGCGCAAGCAGCACAGTGGTGAAGGCGTGTGGCGTGTGGCGTGTTGCGTCAAGCATGGCGCGATGCGTTCGACGCTACCGGACGCCACACACGACACGCAACACGCATCACGCAATACGCCCATTTTTTCCCGACCGAGGTGACGAATGACAAATGACGAATGACGAATGACGAAATTGTATCGTTCACACGCATTCGTCATTCGTCATTCGTCATTCGTCATTGTTCCTCCTTGCCCCAGGCCGATGAAGCGATACAACAAAGCCCGCATGTCGAAGCCCCGGCTGGTTTGCCTGGCCCTGGTCGTGATCACGCTCGCCACGTTCTTCGGCGTGCGGCGCTTCGACTTCACGAACTACGACGATCCGGAGTACGTCACGCGGAACCCCCAAGTCACGCGCGGATTGTCCTTGGAAGGGATTCGATGGGCCTTCAGCGCGTTCCACGTCAGCAACTGGCATCCGGTGACGTGGTTGTCGCACATGCTCGACTGCGAGTTGTTCGGCCTTGACGCTGGGGCGCACCATGTCGTGAACCTCATCCTGCACCTGCTCAACACGGCGCTGCTGTTCCTCTTGCTCTGGCGCCTGACCGGGGAGGTGTGGCCCGCGGCGTTCGTCGCGGCGCTTTTCGGGTGGCATCCGCAGCACGTCGAGTCGGTCGCCTGGATTGCCGAAAGAAAGGATCTCCTGAGCGCGTTGTTCGGGCTGTTGGCGATGCACGCCTACGCTGGCTGGGTGCGAGACCGCCGGCGCGGGCGGTTCGCGCTGCTCGTCGCACTGTTCATTCTGGGCCTGATGGCCAAACCGATGCTCGTCACGCTGCCGTTCGTGTTGCTGCTGCTTGACCTCTGGCCGCTGGGCCGGATGAAGACTGGGTGGACGCCGACAGCGGCGCAAGGTTTGCCGTTTTCCCGCCTCTTCGCGGAGAAATGGCTGCTCTTCGCCGCGACGCTGGCCGCGTGCGCGGTCACACTCGCCGCGCAGCGAGGAGAAGCCGTGCGCAGCGCCGAGGAAGTCCCCCTGGGCTCGCGTCTCGGAAACGCGTTGGTTTCGTATGCCGCGTATCTCGTGAAGACGTTTTGGCCGGCGGACTTGGCGGTGTTCTATCCGTTGCGCCGGGAGGTCCCGATAGTCGAGGGACTGCTCGCGCTGCTGATGCTGGGCGGCATCTCGTTTGCCGTCTGGAAACTTCGAGCGAGCCGGCCGTACCTGCTCGTGGGCTGGCTGTGGTTTGTCGGAATGCTCGTGCCGGTCATCGGCCTGGTGCAGGTCGGCGGACAGGCGCGGGCCGATCGCTACACATACCTCCCGCTCATCGGGGTATTTATCATGCTGGCGTGGGGCGGACGCGATGTTGTCCGCGCCTTTCGTGTGCCCGCGAAGCTGGCGGCGGTCGTGGCTGCGGTAATGCTGATCGCTTGCGCGGCGCTGACGCGCTACCAGGCGGGACACTGGCGGAACTCGGAAAGCCTCTTTGGCCGCGCTCTCGAAGTGATGCCGGAGAACGCCGTCGCGCACATCAATCTTGGGTCGGTCTTCGAGCAGGCCGGCCGCGCGGAGGAAGCCCAGGCCCACTATCGGGCCGCGCTGCGCATCGATCCCGGGCGCGCCCAGGCGCACAACAACCTGGCCAACGTGCTCGACGCGACGGGGAAGTTCGCCGAAGCCGTCCCGCACTACGAGGAGGCCATCCGCCTGCGCCCGCGGGAATCGATCCCGCGGAACCACTTCGGGATGGCGCTCGCGGGACAAGGGTGGTTCGACGAGGCGCTCTCCAATTACGCCGCAGCCATGGCGCTCGCCCCGCGCGATCCTTTGCCACATTACCTCTCCGGTGTCGCGCTTCTGAAGCAGGGGCAAACCGCGCGCGCCATCGAAAGCTTTCGGGCCGCCCTCAGGCTGGACCCCAATCATGCCAAATCGCTGGACCGGCTGGCGCGTGTACTGGCTTGCGCGACCGAAGCGCCGCTGCACGACGGCGCCGAAGCCATACGGCTTGCGACGCGCGCCGCCGAACTCACCGGCTGGCAACAGCCCGCAGTGCTCGACACGCTGGCCGCGGCAAACGCGGAAGCCGGCCGGTTCGAGGAGGCAGTGAAAGTTCTTCGGGCCGCCATCGAGCTGTTGAACCAGAACGGTGCAACCAATGAGGCTCGCAATCTGGAGCCACGCCTCCGGTCATTCCAGAATCGCCAGCCGTGGCGCGAGGACTTCACGAGCGGCGGGCCGGCCCGCTGAGTTTCTGATCGTGTCGAACGATCCGGTGCACCGCTGGGAGCGCCGGCATCCTGCCGGCGTACTTCTTGATCCACCGCCAGGCGACTCGCCGGCAAGATGCCGGCGCTCCCAGGTCAGACAGTCAAGAGGGCTACCTTGCGTGGCGGTTCATAGGCAGCGACGCCCGCGGGCAGAGTCAATTGCCCCGGAACGCGGCGTGGCTCTTGCGGCCGCCGCTCTCCATGAGGGCGAGGAGATCGAGAATTTCTTCCTTGGTGAGGACGTTGATCAGCCCCTCAGGCATCGGGGAGAGCTTTGAGGCGGCGCGCGACTGCACGTCTCTTTTCCTCACTTCCACCTTATCGCCTGTAAGCTGGTTGGGGACCAACACGAGCTTCGCGTCGGTTTCTTCGATAAGGCGGCCCGTCACATCGTCGCCGTCCTTCTTGACGACGGTGATGTTCTGATACTGCTCGCTCACAACTTTGGAAGGCTCGGTCATGCTTTCCAGAAGGTCCTTCCGGCTGAACCGGCTGGAGATGGCCGTGATGTCAGGGCCGATGGCGCCGCCCTCGTTGCCGAAGCGGTGGCAGGTGTAGCACTGCGCGGCGGCAAAGGCTTCGCGCCCGTTCTCGAAGTCACGGCCCTTGCTCGCGGCGTCGAGATCGCCGAGCAGGTCGGCCGTCTTCCACTCCCTGACGAACTTGTGTTCTTTCTTGGGCTTCGGGAACGCGTCCGTCGGGGCTTCTGAGAAGAACGCGGCGACTTCGGTCTTCTCCGGTTCATTGAGCGTCTCGAGCGCAGCGGCGCGGAGCTTCTTGAGGAAATTGGCGTAGCTGGCGCCGTCTCCGTACTCGCGACCGACGTCCTTGAACCACTGCAACAACTCGTCGGAATGCCGGGTGTTGCGGCTGATAAAGTAGCTGGAGCCGCCCGGATAAGTCGGGCCGCCATCCTCGGTCCTCGGGCGGTTGCGGAACCAGGCGAAGTAACGCTTTCGCTCCTCCATCGTCCAGCCGCTCTTCGCATGCCGAAGCGCGACCATGTAATGGAGCTGCTCCTCTTGAGTCGCCGCGGCGTCACGCAAGTCGAGGGTCCGCTTCACGACGCCGGGGGCTTCCAGATAAATGAGGAGCTGCGACAGCTCACGGTTGAGCGCCCAGCTTTTGGCCGGATAGAGCGGATCGACTGACTTCGCGATGTCGCTTATTACACTGTCGCCAGGCCGACCCATGCGGGCGAGGGCGACCTGGCAAACGCGCAGGGCCTCGAGCTTCTGCTCGTCGTCGAGGTCGTCGGGCCAGTAATGGCCGAGGGCATCGAGCAGGTCGTCCTGCACTTCCCTCGGCCCGAGGCGCGCCAGCGCGAGCAGCGCCGTGAGGCTGGCGCGTTTGCGGGATTCCTCCAGCGCCCGCTTCTGCCATTGTTCGACCGGCTGGCTTTCCACCGCGATGCGCGCGGCGTAGCGGATGAAACGATCGGGGCTGTCGAGGTGCGGCCAGGCAATATCGAGCGCGGCGGAATCCTCCTTGCCGTGGAAGGCTTCGAGTTGGTGGCGTAGCTTTCGGGCGGTGAAGGAGGCGGGATCAGCTACGAGAACAGGTCGCGGACTGTTGTCGGGCGTCACGGTGGAAACGCGATAGAGCCCGCCAATCGTCCCGCGTCCGCCGATGGTGAAATACATCGCTCCGTCGAGGCCGAATTCGAGGTCCGTCACGTTGAGCGGCTTGCCGAAGACAAACGGCTCGAACGTGCCCCCATAGCTGGCGCCCTGCGCCGCCAGATGCACCGCGACGATGCGGCCGAAAGTCCAGTCCTGAACGTAGAGCGCGTCGCGATACTTGCCGGGGAAGTTCGAGCGCGTGCCGGCCTTCACGCCGGTCGGCGAGCCAATGCCGATGTTCACCGCCGCGGGCAGGCTGTCCGGATATTGCTCCGGCCATTTCGCGCTGCCTTCACGGAACCCCTGGTCGCCGCCGCTGACGATGTGATAAACGCGCGTGGGCCGATACCACGGCGCGCCCCAGTCCCATTCCATGTCGCTATCGAAGCCGAACAATTCGCCGTCTTTGTTGAAATCGATGTCGTAAGTGTTGCGCTGGCCGCTGCCGAACAGCTCGGCGTTGCCGCCGTTCCTGTCGAGGCGCACGACATAGCCCCCCGGCGGCTTGCGGCCCGCGCCGAAGCCGTTGCCATCCTCCATGCGGGGCAGAAGGACGTCGTCGGCGTAGTTCTTGTGCGGCGATGTCGGCGCAAGGTCGGCCGGCACGTCCACGAAATTGCCGCAGACGATGTAAAGGTGTTGGTCCGGCCCGAGCACAATGCCGTGCGCGCCGTGTTCGCCGGGACCACCCTTCCATTTGCGGAGCAACTCGTGCTTGTCGAACTTGTCGTCGCCATCGGTATCGCGCAGCCGGTAAAGGTGGTATCCGTCCGGTCCCTGACCGTTTACGTAAAGACTGTCGAACACGTAGAGCAAACCCATCGCGCCGCTCACGGGCAGATCGATGTTTTCCATCTTCGCAATCTTGCCATCCATGTCCAACGTGACGCGGAACATCGGCTCCTTGCCCTGCGGGGAGATGATCAAGCGGCCCTTCGCGTCGATGGTCATCGAGACCCACGAGCCTTCGCCGGGCTGGGCGCTGCGGAGCAGCTCGACTTTGAAACCGTCGGCGACCTGGAGGGATTCGGCGGGGAGCGCTTCGGCGGCCCGGCGGGGTGTTTGCGCCCTTCCACCCGCCGCCGCCAGCACGTTGCCCCACGGTTGGATGCCGACTTTGCCCAGGCTCTTCGCGGCGACGAACCCCTCGACGCGCTCCTCGGGCATGTTCCAGCCGCGCTCGCCGCGTTCGGCGGTTTGCCAGGTTGCGTCCGAAACCAACGTCATCCTTTTAGTGGTCGGAAAAACAGCTTCGAGCACGACGAGCAAGCCCGCCGCGCTGCCCTCGTTCTGCGCGCACACCGCCAGGAGATGGTCGCCGGCCTTGAGCAGCGGCGTCAGGTCGACCACGGTCGGCGTGCTCCACTCGGTCGCTTCGGCGATTTGCTTGCCGTCGAGGAAGACGTTGGCGCGGTTGTCGCAGGCAACGCGCAGCGTGGCCTTCTCCGGCGCGTCGGTCATGCGGAATTCTTTCCGGAAAAAGCGTACCTCGTTATCGCCGGGCGGGGCGCCGTTGTTCGGATGCCAAATCCACTCGGGAGATTGGGCGGCGGCGTGCGCGGCGACAAGGAGCGACAGGGCCAGGAAACCGGCGGCAAACGGGCGCAGGGAGTGCATGGTGCAAATTTGTTCAGTGTAAGGGGACGACCGGCCGACGATAAGGATTCAAGCGGGCTGGGCAAGCCGTTTCTCATTGTTTGGAAGATGAACGGCTCTCCGCGCATACAGCGGGCGAGCGATTCGCGTTTGTCGATGCGCTCGCCGGCGTACTCGATCACGCGCGTTCCCACCGGCAGGTCGGCGCGGGCGAATCCGCCCGTGCCGTGAATGGGTGAGGCCTTGAGCTCGACGAGATCCGCCGACGGTTGCATCGGCCAATGCTGGCGCAAAGCCGAAACGGTGGCAAGACAGGGTGAATTCTGGCCGAATCCAGTGAAGCCGCCAGGAAGGCCACGATGAATACGTCGCTTATGGCATGTCCAGATGAAATCCGTATCGCGGTGTTCCCGGTTGCGCTCCAAAGGCCTTTTTCACCGCCCGGGTTCGCTGGTAATGCAGGGATGATGGTTGAAGGTTGAGAGCGGTTGAGCGCTTGCTTTGGCACGAGGCAGGGCTTACAAGTAGGACCATGACAATGGCCGTCGAAGCTGTTTTCGAGAATGGAGTGTTGAAGCCGCTCAATCCCCTCAAGCTGGCAGAACACCAAAAGGTCCATCTCATCGTCGACACGAACGCGGCAGCCACGGCCACGGGGCAAGCCAAGTGGCACTGGCAGGAATCCCGTGCCATTCAAGATGCCTTTGCCGGCGCCGTGGCCGACGAGGTCGCACGGCAGCGCCGTGAGGGCTGAAGCATGGCGCGGCATTTCGTTGACACGTCCGCGCTCGTCAAACTTTACCGTAACGAATCTCTCTCGGCCGCAGTGGAGGCTTGCGTCGCGCCAAATGACACGCTGGTAATCGGGGGGATTGCCTGCCTGGAGTTTCAATCGGCGTTCTACGGGCTGGTCCGGCAGAACCTCATCGCAAAATCCCACGCCCAGAAGCGGATCGCCTTGCTTCGGCAGGATTTGCCGAATTTCGTAGTCGTCTCCTTAACGCAGGCGCTGGTTGCCTCCGCGGAGGTTTTGATTGATCGCTTCGGCGTCAGCGAAGGACTTCGGCCCGGGGATGCGATGCAATTGGCCTGCGCTCTTGAAGCCCACAGTCAGGAGCCGCTAGACAGCGTCCTGACGACAGACGCCATTCTAAGCCGGTGCGTGCTGGCTGCGGGTTTGGTCGTGAAGCCGTAGGCAGCGTGGGCGCAGGTTCGGGAGCAGTGAAAAACCGAAGCCTGATCTCATCCTGACTGTCATCGCACTGCTCGCCGAGGCTACACGCCGCTGATGAACGGCGGCACCGGGCAGGCGAGGGCATCGGCGATCGCGCGCAGCAACTCGGCCTCACGCCACTGGATGGCGTTGTCCGCTGCGACGACGTGGGCGCAGGCGTCGAGGACGTTCCGTTTTTGAGCGAAGCCAGCCTGGTTGAGCTTGTCGAGCGCGGCGTCGATTTCGGCAAGGCCGCATTGGGCCAGCGGCAGCAGTGCAAGCGCGCCGCCGCCGGGAAGGCGGCGCGCGCCGTTTTGGAACGCGGCCTGGATCTCTGGCGGACTGGGATGGCCAACGTGGGCGAGCGCCGAGAGCAGGACGGCACACTCGGGCAGAAGCCGGTTGAGCGCGTAGTATTGCGTCAGGACCCGCCGGGCGGGCTTGAAGTGCGGTTCGAGGTGGCGCAGGACGATCTTCTGCAGCGCGTATTCGAAGAGGTCAATCTGCTCGTCGGCGTGGACGAGGTCGTGGAGCACTTGCTGGAAGCGGAGGAATTGCGAGGGCGACATGCGCCGGAGCGCGGGCATCGCCAGGAGCGCGAGGGGAAGCTTGAACGACGGATCAATCCCGGCCAGGTCGGCGTTGAGCCGCGTCAATTCGTTCAGGGCTGGACCGTCGATGTATTTGCTGTGGATGGAGAGTTGCGCGGCGCGTTGCGCCGGCTCCGTGCTAAGCAGCAGGCCGAAGACAAGGGCGCTGGCGCCAAGGGGATCTTCGCAAGCGGCGAGGACGCGCGGCGGGAGGCCAGCCTTGAAGTTCGCGGCGAATTCGAGGTGTTTGGGCGTCGGGGCGGTGAATTTCTGGACAACCTCCTCGGAGCGCACCGGGCGCGTCGCGAGATCGGCCGCGGCTCGCAGGCCGAGCAACGCCTGGATCTCCGGCGTGGCGGCTATGGGAGGCGCAGCTTGGAGCGGGGGCCGCTCGCGGTAGACGCGCGCGACCTCGGCTTTCTCTTCATCCGCGATGACGGTGGGAAAGTTGCCATCGAAGCTGGGGTCGAGGAGGCGTATGCGCTCTTCGAGCGGCGGATGCGTCGCGGTGAGGCCGAACCACGATTGGCTCAGGCCGTTGCTGAAGAACATGTGGCTGGCTTCGACGGCGTGGGCCGATTCGAGCTTCGAGCCGTACGCCAGGCCGCCGATTTTCTTCAGCGCGCCGGCCAGGCCGAGCGGGTTGCGGGTGAACTGCACGGCCGAAGCGTCGGCGAGGTATTCGCGTTGCCGGCTCACGGCGGCCTGGATGAGCCGGCCGAACCACGCGCCGAGCCAGCCAATGGCGACCAGCCCAACCGCGATGAGGATGAGGGGCAGGGGATTGCCCTTCTTGCCGCCACTGCCGCGCCGCGAACCGCCCCGCAGAAACGCTTCGAGCAGGACGCGGCCGACGAGCATGATGCAAAGCAGGCCGAAGACGATGCCCATCAGCCGCAGGTTCAGCCGCATGTCGCCGTTCAGGATGTGGCTGAATTCGTGCGCAATGACGCCCTGCAATTCGTCGCGCTTCAGGTGGCGCACGGAACCGTCGGTCACGCCGATGACCGCGTTGTCCGGCGCGGTGCCGGCGGCGAACGCGTTGATCCCTTTCTCCTCCGGCATGAGATACACCTCCGGCATCGGCACGCCCGAAGCGATGGACATTTCCTCGACGACGTTCAACAGCTTGCGCAAGTCGGGGTCGCGGCTGTTCGGATCGACGGGCACGCCTCCCAGCGAGGTGGCGACGACGCTGCCGCCTTGCGCCAGCTCGATGGTCTTGTAAAGGCTGCCAAAACCAATGATCGCCAGCGTGCTGAGCGTGGCCCACAGGAAGAGCTGCGTGTCCCACAGCCCCTCGACGCCGTGCTTCTCGAATTGCGCGTGCCGGAACACGCCCGCGACCACGGCATACACCGCGGCCAGCATCAGCCCGACGCCGAGCACGAAATAGAACACCAGGCGCACCGTGTTGCGGCGCGCCTTCTCCTGGTGTTGGAAGAAGTCCATGAGCGTTGAAACGTTGAAGCGTTGAATCGGAAGTAGAGGCTTGCAGTTCAGCGATTTCAACGCCAGGCCTGCGGCCAGGCGATTCAACGATTCAACGATTCAGCGATTCAACGATTCAACGATTCAGCGATTCAACGATTCAGCGATTCAACGATTCAGCGATTCAACGATTCAACGATTCAACGATTCAGCGATTCAACGATTTAACGATTTAACGATTCAAGCGCATTCCGCTCCAACCGATCACGAAAACGACACTTTCGGCGCTTGCTTCTCCGCCTTGTCCTCGACCTGGAACAGCTCGGCCGGGGTGAAGTGGAACATGCCGGCGATGATGTTCGACGGAAAACTCTCTCGCGCCGTGTTGTAGGTCATCACCGAGTCGTTGTAGGCCTGGCGCGAGAAGGACACCTTGTTCTCGGTGGAAGTTAATTCCTCCATCAGGCCGTTCATCGTCGTGTTGGCCTTGAGGTCGGGATACGCCTCGGAGAGCGCGAAGAGCCGGCCGAGCGTCCCGCCGAGCGTGCTTTCAGCGGCCATGAGTTCTTTCATCGCGGCGGGGTCGCCGGGATTGGCGGCGGCGCGGGTGCTGGCCGCGGAGGCGGCGTTGCGCGCGGCGATGACGGCTTCGAGCGTGCCGCGCTCGTGCTTGAGGTAGCCCTTGGCCGTCTCGACGAGATTCGGGATCAGGTCGTAGCGGCGCTTGAGCTGCACGTCGATCTGCGCGAACGCGTTTTTGAAGCGGTTCCGCAGCCCGACGAGTTTGTTGAACGAGCTGATCACGTAGACCAGCAGGAAGAACAGCGGGACGAACAGCGCGATGAGGACGATGAAGAGTTGGCTTGTCATGACGGGCCTTTCGTTTGTTGGCGCCAGAGTCCGACGAAAGCGGGCGGGCGGCAATTATTTTTTTCCCGTGCTTTTCCATCCGGGCGCAAATCTGTTTTTGAGCACGGGTCGAGATCGGCGGGCCCTTCCCCCTCACCCCGGCCCTCTCCCTCAGGGAGAGGGAGGCCCCTGGCTCCGCGGTGGGCTTCTTCCGCAGCCGTCCGCCCTACGGTCGCGATCCGCTCCGCCCGAGGCGGCGCCACCGTTCTCCCTCTCCCTCAGGGAGAGGGCCGGGGTGAGGGGGAAGGAGTCGTCCGCACGGTTTGCGTGTCCAAAACCGGACTTGCGCCCTTTCCATCCCCAACCATTGGGGAACGAAGCGCCGGTCTCTGATCCGGCGCTCGCCTCGAAGCCACCGTTGGGGTCGGCTCAAAGAGCGGCGCTCCCCTGCCTGCCATGCACCCGCTTAACGTAGCTGCGACCGTGAGGTCGCAGAACGGGGGCGCTGAATCTCAGAATGTTGGCACGGTTGGACAATTTAGCCCGCGACCTTACGGTCGCAGCTACGCCAATTCGTTACCCTGTCATCGGCACGCAGCGGATGCACTTTGTTGTTCCCAAGGGCGCTGGCGCCCATTCTAATTGCGGCATGACACCACTTCCTTCGGTGACGCTCGACCGGGGCATCCATGTGATGCACCTGTTTTACACGATCGACCGCTTGCGCTGGACGTCGCTCCCCGCGGGCGAGAGCGCAAAGACCCTCGAGCGGCTCGAAGCCATTTGCGCCGCCAACGCCGCGGCATCCCATCCCCGATTGGTGACCTACGCCAACACCGGCGGCAAGGCCGACCTCGCATTGATGATCTATGCGAAGGAACTCGGGCAG
>CAZZAQ010000013.1:0-2315 GCA_964652165.1 uncultured Bifidobacterium sp. | reverse complement strand
TTCACGAGCATGCGTTCGGATCGGCCCCGCGGAGGCCATGGCGCGGCACAAGGACCGGATTTCGCGGCGAATTCACAGTGTTTCGCGTGGAACGAATTGTCAAGGAACTCGGCCAGGCCGCGCAGATTCATCGCGATCTGGAGGCGGCTTTTCCCCCCGGCGTCCTTGAAAAGGTCTATTCCTATCTCAGCGTCACCGAGCTTTCCGAGTACATGACGACCGACGAGGAAAACCGCCAACGGCTCATCACTCAGGAAAAGCTCCAGCCCGACACCGAGGCGTTCGCTGCGAGGCTCGCTGAGTTGACGAAGACACGCCAGGAATACGAGCACTACCGCCTGTATCCCGAGATGCAGGACTGGGAAGTGATGTGCTTCTACCCGATGAACAAGCGCAGGGCTGGCGGCGACAATTGGTATTCGCTCGACTTCACCACGCGCAAGAAGCTCATGGGCGGCCACGCGCGCGTCGGCCGCAAGTACGCCGGCCGCGTTTCGCAGCTCATCACCGGCTCGACCGGCCTCGACGACTGGGAATGGGGCGTGACGCTCATCGCGCACCAACTCGACGCAATCAAGGAGATCGTTTACGAAATGCGCTTCGACGAGGTGAGCGCCCGCTATGGAGAGTTCGGCGAGTTCTTCGTCAACCTGCGCCTGCCGCCGGCGGCCCTCTGGAAGCACCTCAAGCTCTAATGGTGGTTTGGAGATCGATCCGCCCGGCGGGAGCGCGTTCAGCCGGCGGCGGCAAAGGCCGCGTGCTCCGCACTCTCCAGGCCACGGCGCAGGGACGCGAGCGCGGCTTTCAGGTCGCCGCGCAACAGCGCCGCCGTGTCCAGCCAGAGGCCGGGGAACACGCGGCTCTTGAGCAGTCCGTCGGCGGCGGGGGTCAGTTCCTGGTACTCGCCTTCGCGTAGTTCCCACCAGACCAACCGGCTTTCGCCGGTGATCCAGGCCAGGTATTCGCGCACGCCGTTGCGGCGGTAAGCGCCCTTTTTCTGGTGCAGGTCGTAGGCACTCGAACTGGCCACGATCTCGACAGCCAGCTCCGGAGCACCCTCGATATAGTCGTCTTGGGAAATGCGCGCCTGGCCGCCCTTGGCCGGGGACTTGAGCAGGACCAAGTCCGGCTGCGGCTCGTTGTCGAGGTCCAGTCGCACCGTCGAGTTGTCGAAGCACTCGACTCCCGGCGTTTCCGACGCGTAAACCGCCAGCCATGCGCCAAGGTCATTCTGGGGTCTTCCGTGGCTTCTTGCGCGCAGAGGCGATGGCATATAGACAATTCCTTCAATCAGCTCCGCCTTCTTCAGTTGAGGCATGCGCTCGTAACGCCGCTCGAATTCCTCCCGAGACAACCGGTCGCCCGATACCAGCGCCGGCTCCGGCGGGGCAGCAACCCGCTCGGCTGGAGAAACCGTCGTTGTGCCGGGCGATGGCATGACCAAAGTCTATCGCATGGAATGAGACTGACAAGACGAGTTTCTGGAGCGACCGCTCAAGGGGCGCATCCTGACATCGATGGGGTCTGGAATTCCCTGCCCATGAACCTCAACACTCATTGCTTGATTATCAACGTGTCGGGCATTTTGTCGTTCAGGGGCACGCGGTCTAATTGAAAATGGCTGTTCTCATTCCCTTGCCCCCATTCCCTTGCCAGCACCGTGAGCCGTGCGGCCAAAGACACTTCCGGATTTGGCAGGGGAATGGGGGCAAGGGAATCAAGGAATGAGAATCGCCAACTCTGGTCATGACCCTCAAAATGCATCGCTTGTTTGTCAACGGGTCGCGCATTTTTTGGTTCAGGGGCACCCTGCGCGCAAAAAATTCGGGGAGTTCTCTCCCCGCGACGGAGGAGCGGGAGAGGGGAAATCTTTCTTCGCTACGGCCCTCCTCTCCCCAGCCTTCTCCTCCCCCGGAGGCAGGAGAGGGAGTAAGCGGGCGTGGCGACCCCAACAGTGTCAAGATGCGCCCCCGCTCAAGCCCACTCCCGTTTCGTACAAACTCCACCACTTCTCCCGTAAGACTTTGAGGCTTTGCGCCGCGTGTAAGCCCGGAATGCGCCGGCCGGACGCCGCCGCTCTCCGCTCAACCGAACTTCCCGCAGCAATGCTTGTACTTCTTCCCGCTGCCGCAGGGGCAGGGATCGTTGCGGCCGACCTTGGGGCCGGAGCGGACGGGCCGGGCCTTGGCAACGGCTTCGTTGGCCTCGCTGACGACGTCGCTGGGCCGGCTCTCGGGTTGGGCGCCGCCGGAGCTTGCGGTGGCCGTGCCGCCAAAGGCGGAGGCGGCGCCGTGCTCGGTGCGTTGGGGAAGCTT
>CAZZAQ010000012.1:6817-17763 GCA_964652165.1 uncultured Bifidobacterium sp. | reverse complement strand
CACGAACACGCCAGCCAGCCCGGCACTGAGCAATGCCAGCGACCCACCGGCCCGTCGTGCGTTTTGCATTTCACTCAGCGCGAACATCGGCACGAGCTTGTAAGACACCGCCACGATCATCATCACGAAGAAGCCCAACCCTCCGAGATGCGCGTGCGCGTGCATTTGTGCGATGGGATTGAACGGACTGAAGCTCCAGCATTTGGCCGCCGCGAGATAAAGCCCGGCGAGAATCGTCGACATCAGCCAGCACAGCGATGCGGCAACGCCGACCGCGACGACATTCCATCGCGGAATGCGCGCCAGCGTGCGCGCGAGATTGTAAACGAACAGCCCGACGCCAATCGCCATCACTGAACCGAAATGCCCGATCTGCTTCGGATTCCCAACGTGGAACATGACGACCATCCCGGTGAAACCAACGACGTGCAGCGCGTAATGCCACCGCGCGAGCCGCTCGCTGTGCAAGCGCGTCTCCAGCGCCACCGGCACGAGTTGATACATCGCGCCCATGATGACCGAGCAAATCCAGCCCAGCACGAACAGGTGCGTGACGCCGAAAACCTCCGGGCTGTAGTGATAGCCGGATAGGGCGATGGGCCGGGATACAAGCCACACGCTGCCCGCGAGCAAGGCGGCGACGCCCGTGAGGATGAACCGCAGCGGCAGCGCCACCGACGGCGCGTGCACGTCCGCCACGACGGCGCGCTTCGTCGGCATACGACAGGGCTTCTCCGTCCGCGGGGATTCAGGCGCGACGAATGGTGGTGACAAAACTTCCATCGGATTGTTCCTCCGTTTCGCCGGTGAAGCCACGAGCCGTCAACAGCGCGTAAAGGTGGATTGGACGCCGGTCGGTTCGGGCGCGCAATACGGCGCTTTCCGGCAGACGTGCGAGGGCTTCGAGGATAACGACCAGCGGCTGCGGCGGTTCCAGTCCGCGCGCGTCCACAGTCAACGCAGTTCCGTTCGCATTCGTCATGGCACCCTCTCCTTTGCCGCAAGCCCCGTGGCCTTGGCGCGGCTCAACCCTGGCGCAGTTTCTGCCGGCTTGAGCAACGTCAGCAGCATCGAGAACGTTTCGGTGGCCTTCACCGCGTGAGGCAGATTCGGCGGCATGTGGAGCAAATCTCCGGCTTTGAGGCGCCGTGGTTTGCCATCGAGGGTGAATTCGCAGCAACCCGAGAGAATCTGAACCAGCGCCTGGGCTGTGGACGTGTGCTCGCTCAACTCCTGTCCTTCCGCGAAACCGAACAGCACCACGCGTGTCGTCGGTGTGCGCAAAAGCGTGCGGCTGACGATGCCGTTGGCGGCAAACTGCGTTTCGCCCGGCAGCGAAAGAACTTTCGGCTTGCCCGCATCGATGAGTGGCATTTCGTTCATGCCTTCCTTATCGCTCAGCAATGGGCGGCGGGCCTTGACGCCCATCAAGCCAGTTGCAGGCACTCGACGCCGACTGCGCCTTCGAAGATGTTGGCGTTAACCACTGCGGGCCAGTCAAATGGGCACGGACGGCCCTGCTGGTCGGTGGTCAGGCCGGAGCCTCGACCTAGGTCTATGGCCGGACTGCCGGGGTGCAGTGCCATCGTCGGCGTGGGACCACCATGGCCCTGCAACGGGCCGAGCCTCGGGTCCAGTGGGGCGGCGGCGGAACCTTGCATCATGAAGCCGTTGGGCATTCGATAGAGAGCCCGCTATGAAGCCCGTGTTTCACGAAACCTCTTAACCGTCCGTTGGCCGGCGCGAATCAAATCGTCGATGCGGGGAGCAATTCGATCAAAGCAAAACTCGACTGCAATCGAAGTCGCGCAACGCTTCTTGAACGGATTCCCCAATTGCAACCCTTTTGTGAATCGTTGCCCAAATCTTTTTGCGCTGGTTTATCTGAGCCGGCCGCCACAGAATTCACATGGCCTATGAAATAATTTGGCTCTATCGAAGGAGACGAACGCATGAAAAAGTCTCTCACTCGGCGTGGATTCATTCGGCGCGCGGCGGCCGGTTCGACCGCTCTGGCCTGGCTTGGCTCGCGCCCGCCTATGGCGATGGCCGCCGAGGCCAACAAACCGGCGGCGCTTGGAGGCGCGCCCGTGCATCAGGGAGGTTGGCCCGACTGGCCGCAATGGCTGGAATCCTGGGAACCCGCGGTCGTCAAGGTGTTGCGCAGTGGCAAATGGTACCGCGGCGACGGCGGGCACGTGGCGGAATTCGAGGCGGGTTACGCGAAATTGCTCGGCGCCAAACGCTGCCTGGCCACGGCGAGCGGCACGACTGCCCTGCTGGTCAGCCTGCACGTCATGGACGTGGACGCCGGCGACGAAGTCATCGTCTCCCCTTACACGTTCATCGCGACCTATAACGCAATCCTGATCAACAAAGCCCTGCCGGTGTTCGCCGACACCGACCCGGCCACGCTCACCCTGGACCCGGCTTCGATCGAAAGCCGGATCACCGAACGGACTCGCGCCATCCTGCCGGTGCACATCTACGGCATGCCTTGCGACATGGACCCGATCAACGCGATTGCCCGCAAACACAAGCTCGCCGTGATCGAGGATGCCTGCCAGGCCTGGCTCGCCGAATACAAAGGCCGCAAGTGTGGCACGCTCGCCGACCTGGCGTGTTTCAGCTTTCAGAATTCCAAGCATATCCCTTCCGGCGAAGGCGGGGCCGTCACCGGCAACAGCGATGAACTCCTCGACCGGTGCCACGCTTTTCACAACGTCGGACGCGCCACGGGCAGCTTCAGAGGCTCAAAGCCGTTTTTCACCCGCGGCAGCAACTACCGGATGCAGCAGTTCCAGGCCGTGATCCTCATGCAGCAGTTCGACAAGCTGGTGCGGGAAACCGCGCGCCGACGTGAGAACGCAGATTACCTGACCGCCCACCTGAAACGAATTCCCGGCGTCCAGCCGGCACGTTTACCGGAACACAGCCGGGCGGTCTGGCACCTCTATCCATTCCGATACGACGCGGAGCACTTCAACGGGTTGGCTCGCGACAAGTTCCTTAAAGCGCTCAGCGCCGAAGGCATCCCCTGTTCGGGCGGCTATCACGAACAGTATTTCGACGGTCTGCTCGACGAGGCAATCCACTCGCGCGGATTCAAGCGTCTCTTCAGCGCCGAGCGGCTGAAAGCCTATCGCGAGAGCTTCCAGGAACTGAAGGGCAACCGGCAGGTCTGCGCGACGACGGTCGCCATGCCTCAAAATTTGCTCCTGGCCGACCGAAGTGACATGGATCACATCATTGAAGCGGTTCGGAAGATTCAAACGCACAGTGCTGCGCTGGCGAAGGCGGCCGGATAAGCGCGGTGGCAGCCGGACGCTCCTGCTGAGGGTCCCAAGCCGGCGCTTCGAGTAGGCATTGAAAATTGCCACGGCCCGTTTACCATCGAACGCCTATGAACTCCCTCACTCGCCGACAATTCCTCGAAGACTCAATTCTGGCGGCGGCGGCGACTGCGACTGCGTCGATTCCAGCCCGAGCTGTCGCGGCCGATTCACGCGCCGTGAGTGCCAATGACAAAATCACGGTAGCCATCATCGGGTGCGGCGTTCGCGGAAAGCAGCACGCGAGCGAACTGGCGCGCCTTGCGGACTGCGAGATCGCTTACGTCTGCGATCCAGATCGCGAGCGAGCAGCCGAACTTGCCGCGGAGCTCGTGGCGAAGAATCGTCCGCAGCCCAAAGCGATTCAGGATTTGCGCGTGGCCCTCGACGACAAATCGGTCGCCGCGGTTTTCGTTGCCGCGCCGAACCACTGGCACGCGCTGGCGGCCATTTGGGCCATGCAAGCGGGGAAGGATGTGTATGTCGAGAAGCCGGTCAGCCACAATGTCAGCGAGGGCCGTCGCATCGTGCAAGTCGCGCGCAAGCTCGGACGCATCTGCCAGGGCGGAACGCAGAACCGCTCCAACGGCGCCCTGGCCGAGGCCATCCAATACATTCACGAGGGCAAGCTCGGAGACGTGAAGCTGGCCCGCAGCATCGTCTATGGCCGGCGTGATTCCATCGGCGGGCCCGGCCGGTATGAAATCCCTGCCAGCGTGGACTTCAATCTTTTCGCCGGTCCCGCGCCGATGACTCCGCTGACGCGACCCAAATTTCATTACGACTGGCACTGGTTTTGGAACACGGGCAACGGGGAGCTGGGGAACAACAACATTCACTCGCTCGATATTTGCCGGTGGGGCCTCGGCGTGACGGGACTCGGTCGGGCCGTCATCAGCTATGGGGGACGTCTTGGGTATAAGGACGCAGCGGAGACGCCGAACACACAGGTTTGCGTGTTCGACTTCGGCGGCAAGACCATCGTCGCGGAAACACGGGGGCTGGAGACCGAGCCGTACAGCCCGAACTTCAAGAGCGGCTGGATTTTCAAAGGCACTCAGGGAATCATCGCCGATACCTCGCTCTTCGATTTGGACGGCAAACTGGTCCGCACCTTCTCCGGCAAAAGCGAGAGTCATTTCGCCAATTTCTTGAGCGCCGTGCGCAGTCGCAAAGTTTCAGACCTGCACGCGGATATTCTCGAGGGCCATCAGTCCACGGCGCTCTGCCACGTCGGCAACATCTCCTGGCGGCTGGGCCATCCCGCTTCGCCGGCCGAGATCCAGAAGGAGCTGTCCCGGCAGAACGTCCACGATGATGTGCTGGAGACTTTTGAAAGGACCCGCAAGCACCTGGCCGAAAACAACGTCGATTTGGAACGATCCAGGCTTACGCTCGGACGCGCCTTGCGGCTGGACTCGGAGAATGAGCGGTTCGTCGATAGTTCGAGCGCCAGCGCCCTTCTCACGCGCAAATACCGCAAACCTTTTGTCGTGCCAGCAGCGAGTCAAGTTTAGCAGCGGCGCGAACCCTTCCGATGAATCGATTTGCACGTGCCGGTCGAGCGCGAAGGCAGCGACTCAGCCAGATGAAACTTTGCCATGCAATCCGCGGGCTCGCCAAACCGAACATCCGGGTCATGAAAACCCCGCTGTTGTTGGCGTTCCTATCGCTCAGCTTGTGCGCCGCCGAGTTTCCAGTTCCGTATGACTCGGAGCCGGATAAATCGGCGCCGACGCCGGCTGCCGAAGCAGCCGCGAAACTGCGGTTGCCGCCCGGTTTCGGCGCCACCGTCTTTGCCGCCGAACCGGACGTGCGGAACCCCATCGCGATGGCGTGGGACGCGCGCGGGCGGTTGTGGGTCGCGGAAAACTATACTTACGCGGAGGGCGGCAGGAAATTCGATCTCAATCTGCGCGATCGCATCCTCATTTTCGAAGACAAGGATGGCGACGGCCGATTCGATACGCGAAAGGTATTCACCGACGAACTGCAAATGCTCACCAGCATCGAGGTCGGGCACGGCGGCGTGTGGGCGATGTGTCCGCCGCAACTGCGTTTTATTCCCGACCGCGATGGCGACGATGTGCCGGACGGCGCGCCCGAAGTTTTGCTCGACGGCCTCACGGGTTCGCCGGATATGCACCATACCTTCGCCAATGGCCTGCGATTTGGCCCGGACGGCTGGCTGTATGGCCGCTGCGGTGCGTCGAGCGCGGGTGAGATGGGCGTGCCAGGCACGCTGGCGGAGGAACGCATCCCGCTGCGCGGCACGATTTGGCGTTATCACCCGTGGCGCAAGGTTGCCGAGGCACTCAGCTCCGGCACCACCAATCCGTGGGGCCACGATTGGAATGAGCACGGCGAGCTCTTTTTCATCAACACGGTCAACGGCCATCTCTGGCACGACTTCGCCGGCGCGCACTTCGTCCGTCCCCACACGTTTGACCCAAACCCGCGCGCCTACGCGCTCATCGACCAGCACGCGGACCACTGGCATTTCGACACGGCGAATGGCTGGCAAAAATCACGGGATGGCGCGGCGAACGACCTGGGCGGCGGCCACGCCCACGTCGGGATGATGATTTACCAGGGCGACAACTGGCCCGCCGATTATCGAGGCCGGCTGTTCACGCTCAATCTCCACGGTCGCCGCGCCAATCAGGAAATCCTCGAACGCAACGGCAGCGGCTACATCGCCAGGCACGCATCCGACTTCTTCATCGCGGGCGATCCGTGGTTCCGCGGGATGGAACTGAGTTACGGTCCGGACGGCGGCGTGTTCGTGCTCGACTGGAGCGACACGGGCGAATGTCACGAATACTCCGGCGTGCATCGCACCAGCGGACGCATCTACAAAATCACCTACGGCGAACCGAAACGCGGCGGGATCGGTGATCTTGCAAAACAGAGCGCGAGCGAATTGGTGCAACTGCACACGCATCCGAATGAATGGTTCACTCGCCAGGCGCGGCTCGAACTCGCCGTGCGAGCCGAAACCGGTCGCGAACTCACCGCCGCCCAAGGGCAGTTGCGCGAGTTGTTCGACAAGCAACGCGACATCGTGGTGAAGCTCCGGGCGTTTTGGACGCTCTACGCCACCGGTGGAGCAGATGCACCGTTTCTGCGCGCACAGCTCCGCCACCAGAACGAGCACGTTCGCACCTGGGCGATTCGCCTTCTGACGGACGCCTGGCCGCTGGACACCGTGATGAGCCAGAGGCCCGAGGTGAAATCCGAAATCCGAAATCCGAAATCCGAAATAGAACAGAACCTCCAGAACTCGGCTGCTACGCTGTCGGAATTCGTCCGTCTCGCGAAAACGGACCCATCGGGCCTGGTTCGACTGGCGCTGGCTTCGACGTTGCAGCGCCTGCCCGTGTCGCAGCGCGTTGAGCTCGCGACTTCGTTGCTTGCCCGCAATGAAGACGCGAACGATCACAATCTCCCGCTGCTCATCTGGTATGGTTTGATCCCCTTGGCCGACGCCGACCCAGCCGGCCTGGCGGCGCTCGCTGCGAAGTCCGGGCTGCCGCTCACGCGCCGGCTTATCGCGCGCCGGCTCGCGGAGGATATCGAGAAAAACCCCGCGCCGTTGAATGACTTGCTCAAGGTCACCGCGACCAGGCCCGCAGCCTTTCAGGCCGACGTTCTCAATGGCATGGCCGATGGCCTGACCGGCTGGCACAAGGCCAGAAAACCCGCCGCATGGGACGCGCTTGGGACGAAGGTGGCGAATTCATCGGACGCCGTTCTGCGCGATTGCGCCCGCGACCTCAGCGTGCTTTTTGGCGACGGTCGCGCGCTCGATTCGGTGAAGAAAGTCGCGCTCGACCAGGAGGCCGAGCTCAACGCCCGCAAAGTCGCGTTGCAAACCCTCATCGATATCCGCGCGCCCGATTTGCGGGCCCTTTGCGAGCAATTGCTCAATGAGCAGTTCCTGAATTCAGTGGCGGCTCGCGGATTGGCGAGTTTCGACGACCCGGCGGTCGGCGCTCAACTGGTGAAGGCTTACCGGCGATTCCACGCTTCCGAACGCGGACAGTTGCTCTCGGCGCTCGTCTCGCGCCCGACCTTCGCCTCGGCGCTTCTCGACGCGGTGACCGAAGGAAAGATTCCGCGCGCGGACATTTCCGCTTTTCACGCCCGCCAGATTCGCGGCCTCAATGACACCGGGTTGAACGCGAAGCTTGCCAAGGTCTGGGGCGAACTCCGGGACTCGCCGGGCGAGAAACAACAGTTGATGGCCAAATGGAGAGTTCAACTGACTCCCGCGGCTCTGGCGAAAGCGGACAAGAGCCAAGGCCGCCTTGTCTTCAATACCGTGTGCGCGGCCTGCCACACTCTCCACGGTGAAGGAGGAAAAGTCGGCCCGGATCTGACCGGAGGAGGCCGCGATAATCTCGATTACCTGCTGGAGAACATCCTGGACCCGAGCGCTGTCGTGACGGCCGACTTCCGCATGTCCGTTGTGGAACTCAAGGACGGGCGCGTGTTCAATAGCCTCATCGCCGCTAAGACCGAGCGCACGCTCACGCTCAAGACCATGACTGAAACGCTGACCGTCGAACGGAACGAGATCGATGGCATCCGGGAATCAACCCTGTCATTGATGCCGGAGGGATTGCTTGAAGCGTTGCCGCCCGAGCAAGCGTGCGACCTCATCGCTTACCTGATGCTCAAGAGCCAGGTGCCGCTGCCGGCGGCGAGTAAATCCAGCTCGAAATGAACAACAAGCAAACCCTCCAAGCCCATGAAAACACGCACATCCTTCATCACCTTTGCAGCGCTATGCCCACTGGCGACCGCGCTGCTGACAGCCATTTGCGCCGGTGCCGCCACCCCGGACACTGCGCCCGAGCGTTCCGTCAAGAACGTCAAACTCAAAGTCAGCCCAAACGGGCGATACTTCGTGGACCAGAACAGCAAGCCCTTCTTTTACCTCGGCGATACTTGCTGGCTGCTTTTCCAGCGGTCCAACCGCGAGGAGTTGGACGAGTATCTGAAAGATCGCGCCGCAAAGGGGTTCACCGTCATCCAGGCGTATGTCCTGCGCGGACTTGGCAAGAAACACCCGGACGGCAACTCCTCGCTTCTTGACGCGACGCCGTTCATTGACCGCGACCCGACTCGGCCCAACGAGGAGTTTTTCAAGCACGTGGACTACGTCGTCAACCGCGCGAACGAACTGGGCCTGGTGATGGGTCTTGTGACCGCCAAGTCGTGGCACGTCACTGACCATCCGGAAAAAGTGTTCGATGAGAAGAACGCCTACACGTTCGGCAAATTCCTCGGCGAACGCTACAGGAACAACGCGGTGATGTGGTTTCCGGGAGGCGACTCCGCTCCAGGAAGATACGACGCGGTTTGGGTGGCGACGGCGAAGGGGCTGAAGGACGGCACCGGCGGCAGCCAACTCGTCTGCTACCACGGCCAGGGGAGCACTTCGTCATCCATGTGGTTTCACAAGGCGGACTGGCTCGACTTCAACTCCATCCAATCCGGGCATAATTTCGCCTCGGACAGTTACGCGTTCGTCAGCAAGGATTACGCGCTGGCGCCCGCGAAGCCGACCGTGGATATGGAGCCGGCTTATGAGAACCATCCCACTGGCGCCAACAAGCCACGTATCGATGCTCACAAGGTGCGCACTCAAGCCTACTCAGCGCTGCTCGCCGGTGCGGCCGGCCACGGCTATGGCTCACTGGACTTATTTTGGTTCTACAAAGATGCCGATGGTCCGTTTCCCAAGAATGGTTTCCAACACTGGCGCACCGCGATGGCTTACGAGGGCTCCCGACAAGTGGGGCTGATGCGCCGACTATTCGAGCAGCGGCCGTGGCACAAGTTGGTTCCTGACCAGTCCGCCATCGCCTTGGACCAGGGCGAAGGCACGCGCCGCCTCGTCGCCGCGCGAGCCAAAGACGGGAGCTTCGTGATTGCCTACACACCCGTCGGCAAGCCTGTGAGCGTTCAGATGAACAAGCTCCACGGCTCGTCAGTGAACGCTCAATGGTACGACCCGCGCAACGGAACCTGGAAAGCCCTCGGCCAGTTTCCCAGCAAAGGCATCCAGGAATTTGTTGCGCCGTCCCGCGGCGAGCAAGACGACTGGCTGCTGGTGCTGGACGCTGAGTGATGAAACAGCTGAATGCTCAATTTGACGCCGCACATGAAGCGCCACCGGACAGTCCTGCTCGTTACCCTCCTGTCAATCCTGGCCGCCGTTCGTCCGGGTTTCACCCAGGACGATTTTGCGGCAACGTTGCCCGCTGGCGTCAAACTGGTTTGGGATTTCGACAAGGCTGATCGTGAACAAACCCCGACGCGGGAAAGAATTTGCATCAATGGGCTTTGGCGTTGGCAACCCGCACGGACTTCGAGTGAGCAGGTGCCCGCAAAAAACTGGGGCTACTTCAAGGTTCCGGGGTGCTGGCCGGGTATCACGGATTACATGCAAAAGGATTTCCAGACAGTCCACGCGCATCCGAGCTGGAAAGACGAGCGGCTTGGCAGCGTCTCCGCCGCCTGGTACGAGCGGTCGATCACCGTGCCCCAGGAGTGGGCCGGGCGTCGCGTTGCGCTGTCGGTGGAGTATTTGAACTCGTATGCGGCGGTGTTCGTGGATGGAGCCCGGCGTGGAGAGATACGGTTCCCCGGCGGTGAACTGGACCTGACGGCCCAACTCCGGCCCGGCGGGACGAATGTTCTCAGCCTGCTCGTGGTGGCGATGCCGCTGAAGGGCGTGCTGCTTTCGTACACCGATTCCAATTCGGCGCGCGAGGTAAAAGGCAAGGTGGAACGGCGCGGGTTGTGCGGCGACGTGTTTCTCGTCAGCAGTCCGGGGGGTCCGCGCATCGGCGATGTAAAGGTGGACACGTCCGTGCGCGAATCAAAGATTACATTCGATGTCGCGCTCCGCGAAGTGACCGCAGACGCGCAGTACTCACTTCGAGGCCGGATCACCAGGGATGGCCGCACCGTCCGGGAGTTCACAAGCCGAGCGTTCAGTGGCAGCGACCTCGGCGGCGGCCGCATCACTTTCTCGGAGCAATGGAAGCCCGACGCGCTTTGGGACATCCACACGCCGACCCACAAATTCGAGGTCGCGCTCTCGTTAGTCGGGGCTGACGGCCGCGTGCTCGACACTAGCTTTCGCACGTCGTTCGGCTTTCGGGAATTCTGGATCGACGGCCGAGACTTTTACCTGAACGGCTCGCGCATTTTCCTGTGCGCCGTGCCGCTGGACAACGCGCAGGTCGGCGCCGCGCTCGCGACGTACGACGGCGCGCGGGAAAGTCTGGAGCGCCTCAAGAGCATTGGAATCAACTTCGTCTATACCCACAACTACGGCTGCGAACCCGGCTCGCATCTCAGCTTCGAGCAAATCCTGCGCGCGGCCGACGACGTGGGAATGCTCGTCGCGCTCTCCCAGCCGCACTTGTCGCACTACGAGTGGCGCTCGCCGGAGGCGGACCAGACCAACGGCTACGCGCGCCACGCGGAGTTCTATGTGCGCGCCGCGCGGAACCATCCTTCCGTCGTCGCCTACTCCATGAGCCACAACGCCACCGGCTACGAGCAGGATATGAATCCCGACATGATCGACGGCAT
>CAZZAQ010000012.1:0-6807 GCA_964652165.1 uncultured Bifidobacterium sp. | reverse complement strand
AGGATCCCCGCGATCCATGGTCGCGCAAAAATGCCGCGCTCGCCTTGCGCGCGGAGGCCATCGTGAAGCGGTTCGATTCCAGCCGCGTTGTTTACCATCACGCCTCGGGCAATCTCGGCTCGATGCACGTGATCAACTTCTATCCCAACTTCGTGCCGGTGCAGGAACTTTCGGACTGGTTCCAGCACTGGGCGACACAGGGGGTGAAGCCCGTGTTCACCTGCGAATACGGCGCGCCGTTCACCTGGGACTGGACGATGTATCGCGGCTGGCACCAGGGAAAGCGCGAATGGGGCAGCGCCGTCGTGCCGTGGGAGTTTTGTCTCGCCGAATGGAACGCGCAGTTCCTCGGCGACCGCGCTTTTCAAATCAGCAAGGCCGAAGCCGCGAACCTGCGGTGGGAAGCCAGGCAGTTCCGCGCCGGGAAGGTCTGGCATCGCTGGGATTATCCGCATCCCGTGGGGTCGCCGGTTTTCGATGAACAGTACCCCGTGTTCGCGATGTATCTCGAGGACAACTGGCGCGCATTCCGCACCTGGGGGGTGTCGGGGATTTCGCCCTGGGAGCACGAGCACTTCTGGAAACTCCGCGACGGCGTGGACACGCGGCGTCGTGAATTCAGGGTGGATTGGGACCACTTGCAGCGGCCGGGATTCAGCCCCGATTACGTGGATAAAACCTACGAGCGCTGGGACCTCGCTTTCGAGCGCGCCGACTGGATTCCCACCGCCGCGGCGCGCGCCTTGTTGCGCAACAACCGCCCGCTGCTCGCGTACCTCGGCGGAAAGCCCGGCCAATTTACGAGCAAGGATCACGTGTTCTTCCCGGGCGAAACGGTTGAGAAACAACTCATCGTCATCAACAACTCGCGGGAAACGGTGACGTGCGAAAGCGACTGGTCGCTCGGCCTGCCTCAGACCGTTGCCGGCGGCAGGCGCTTCGTTGTGGCGACGGGTCAGCAGGAGCGCCTGCCATTGCAGTTCACACTGCCGGAGACTCTGGCCGCCGGCCAATACGAGTTGAACGCTCGCGTGCGATTCAGCAACGGGGAAACACAGACGGATGCCTTCGTGATTCACGTCGCGCCGCGTCCGCGCCCTCTGCGGATGAGCGGCCGGCTCGCGCTCTTCGATCCCAAGGGCGAAACGGGCGAACTGTTGAAGGAGATGGGCGTGCATTTCGAGACGGTCGCAGACAATGCAGATCTGGCGGTGTTCGACATGTTGATAGTCGGAAAAGCCGCGTTGACGACCCATGGCGCAGCACCCGACATCACGCGCGTTCGCGACGGACTCAAGGTCGTGATTTTCGAGCAGACCGCGGAGGTTCTCGAAAAGCGATTCGGGTTTCGCGTGGCGGAATATGGCTTGCGCCAGGTCTTCGCGCGCGTGCCCGACCATCCGGCGCTGAATGGGGTTGCTGCGGAACAAATGCGCGACTGGCGAGGCGAATCCACGATTCTGCCGCCGCGTCTTGATTACACGCTGCGCCCGCGCTACGGTCCGACGGTCAACTGGTGCGACATTCCCGTCCCGCGGCTCTGGCGCTGTGGCAATCGTGGCAACGTCGCCTCCGTGCTCATTGAGAAGCCGGCGCGCGGCGATTTCCTGCCGATCCTCGACGGCGGCTACAGCCTCCAGTACAGCCCGCTCATGGAGTATCGCGAAGGCCGCGGCGTGATTCTGTTCTGTCAGATGGATGTGACTGGACGAACCGAACGCGAACCGGTTGCCGGGAGGCTGACTCGAAACATTCTTCAGCACGTCTCGGATTGGAAGCCGACGGCGGCCCGGACCGCCGTTTATGTGGGCGAGCCCGCGGGCAAGCGCCATTTGGAATCGGCCGGTTTTACTGTCGGGGATTACAATGGAGGGACGCTCTCTCCCGATCAGGTCCTGGTGGTCGGTCCCGGCAAAGGGCGCGCGCCAGTGCAGGACATCGCAGCCATTGGGGACTGGCTTAAGGCCGGCGGCAACTTGGTTGCGCTTGGATTCGACCAACAGAATGCAGAAGCGCTGCTTCCGATTCCAGTCACCCTCACCGAGGCAGAACACATCTCAACCTTCTTCGAATCGAGCGGGATGAACTCAGCATTCAAAGGCGTTGGACCGGCGGACCTGCACAATCGCGATCCGCGCGAACTGTCCTTGATCACTTTTGGGGCAACGCCCCTCGGCAACGGCGTGCTGGCGACGACGGCCAATCCCAACATCGTCTTTTGCCAACTCGTCCCCTGGCAATTCGATCCGACGAAGCAGTCCAACCTCAAGCGCACCTATCGGCGGGCGTCCTTCGTCGTGACGCGGCTGCTGGCCAACCTCGGAGTCGCCAGCACGACACCCCTCCTCGCGCGATCGAGTACCCCGGTCGACCCCGCGAAATCCGAAAAGCGCTGGCTGGACGGACTCTACCTCGACCCGCCCGAGGAATGGGACGACCCGTACCGGTTCTTCCGCTGGTGATGAAGTTGTGAAGCATCACAGATCAAGTTTCAACAGAAGGCGGCCAGCGAGATTCAATAACTGGACGGCGCGGGGTTTTTGAACCATAACGCTCCCACACGCATTGAAGCCATTCATGGACGCTCGAGTGCCCATCAACCAGTTCAAGCAGGCGATTCGCGAGGGTCGTCCGCAAATCGGTCTCTGGAGCAGCCTGTGCAGCAATCTGGCGGCGGAAGTGATCGCCGGGGCCGGCTTCGATTGGATTTTGATCGACACCGAACATGCGCCGAACGAGCTGCCTATGGTTTTCAGCCAATTACAGGCCGTGGCCGGCGGCACGGCCGCGCCGGTCGTGCGGCCGGCCTGGAACGACTTGGTGCTCATGAAACGCCTGCTCGACGTGGGCGCGCAGAACCTGCTCATTCCTTACGTGCAGACCGCCGAGGAAGCGCGGGCGGCCGTGGCCGCCACCCGTTATCCGCCTCAGGGCGTGCGCGGGGTGGCGATGTCGCACCGCGGCAATCGCTACGGGCGCGTGAAGGATTACTTCAAGCGTGCCGGTGACGAACTCTGCGTGCTGGTGCAGATCGAAACCCGCCTGGGGATGGAGAACTTGGAGGCGATCGCCGCGGTCGAGGGCGTTGATGGCTTGTTCATCGGCCCAAGTGATCTCGCGGCGGCCCTTGGCCACCTGGGCGAACCAGGCCACCCTCAGGTGCGGGCGGCGATCGAGGAGGTGCTCAAGCGCATCCGCAAAACAGGCAAGGCGCCGGGAATTCTGGCGCCCGTGGAAGCAGACGCGCGCCATTGGCTGTCGGTGGGCTGCGTGGTTCTTGCAGTTGGCAGCGATTTGGGTCTGCTGGCGCGCCAGAGTGAGGAATTGGCGGCGAAATTCAAAAGGTGAGCGGCGGATCATCGACGATCCACGCTATCCTGGACATTTCATAGGTTGCATGAAACGCCCATAGCTCGTAGCCGCCGAAGTGAGGAGGCGGACTCGAATACCCGTTGCATCCATCCGCCTCCTCACGTCGGCGGCTACGCCCCGTGTGAAATGTGCGGGCTGACGCCGCGGCCGGCCAGTCCGCAGCAGGCGCCAGGGCGGTTGTCAACACGAGTACGCGATCCCCAACTCGGCCGTTTCCACGCGCCGCCCGGAGAGGTTGGAAGGTTTGCCGAATTTTTCCAGCAGCCCCGCGATGAGGAGACTGCGTTCTATCGGCCAGGGGGACTTGCCACTGCGGAAAAATTCCTCCATCACGGCCGCCAGGCGGCTGAAATGGTGCTCGGCCGGCGGAGGCGCGCGAAAGAGCTGAGCGGATACAATCTCACCGTGCTGCGCTCGCACAGCGAAGTTGAAGTCGGCCACGACGCCATCGAGGACGAGTATCGCGGAGCGCAGCCCGTCGCGATGTTCGAGCAACCAGCCTCGCGGATTGCGCGCAAGCTTCGGCACAAGACCCAGGCCGACGAGGTCCTGGGTGCGTCCGTCCAGCACCGGGTCGCCTTGCGGCGTGTGCGAACGCGAAAGGGTCGCCGCCAGCAACGGCCAGGACCAGAGACCTTTTTGTCCTGCCCGCCAAAGCTCCTTGCCCTCCAGGAACCGCACGCTGCGGATGCCGGATTCGCCGCCGCGCCGCCGTTCGATCACCGGCAACAATCCATCCAG
This sequence comes from uncultured Bifidobacterium sp., assembly GCA_964652165.1. Lineage (GTDB taxonomy): Bacteria > Verrucomicrobiota > Verrucomicrobiia > Limisphaerales > JADJPG01 > DASTLJ01. The sequence goes on along the minus strand of CAZZAQ010000012.1, from coordinate 2,694 downwards.
TGCGTGCAACTCGGCGCCCGCGAGCGTGGCGGGAGGCGACGGTGGCGTCGCCTGGATGGCATGCGGGTTGACCTGCACCACGATCAAGGCTTCGGTGAGCGGAGTGCCGGCTGGCAGTTCCACCGGAGGCAATCGCCAGGTCACGCTCAACGGCGTGCCGGCCACCAGCGCGATGCGGCGCGCGGCCGCTGTCGCCGCGAAGTTGCGGGCGCTGGTCAGGCTGTTGGTGAGCGCACCGTGGATGAAGCAGGCGGCGCCTTCGGGCGCGTGTTCCAGCGCGATTTTCAAGAACGCCTCATTTGCCTGCGCGCCCGGACGCCGCGAAACGATTACGACGGCATCCGCGTCGGCAACCGCTTCCTCAACTGTGGGCGCGATCACCAGATCGAATTCCTTCGGTCGCTCTCCAAAGTTCGCTTCGACGGAGACGGCCATGTAAGCCGAGACCTGCGCGCCTTCGAGTTTGTGGAACACGCCGTCGCGCGGGTAGCCGATGAGGAAACGATCGAGGAGTTGTTGCGCCGGCGAAGGCGTCGTGAATTCATCGAGCAGGAAGGCGATTTTGCGCAGCGTTCGCATGGTTTACGCGTTCCAGAACGTGGATTGCGCAGGCGCCCGGTAGGCCACCTTCAATTCGGGCGTCTCGACCGGCACTTGCCCGCGATAGAGCGATTCGAGCGCGAAGATGACCATGCCGGAGGTCAGCAGCGTGCGCTCGGCCGGATAGGGCGCGGCATTGTCGAGCAACATTCGTTCGATGTTGTTTACGAGCGGATTGAAAAAATCCGCCAGCGTCGCGAGCGCCGGTGGCATCGGCAGATACATCTGGCAGGAGACGATTTCACCCGTGCGGCGCAGCAGGCCGGCATAGTTGAAATCGCTGACGATGCCGTTCAACAGAAAGAGCGACGTGCGGAAGCCATCCAGATGCTCGATGAAATAGGCGACAGGATTGCGGTGGTTTTGGCGCAGCCACGCCAGGTCCGGCAGAGTGCCGGGATACTTCGCCGGTCCCGAGCAAGTGAAGCTGCGCGCCAGCGCCGCGAAGAACAGTCGCCGCGTGGTCTCGCGTTCGGCGAGCTGCAGCCACACTTTCTGGCCGCGCATGGCCTGCACGGACTTCACGCCCGTCTCGCCGCCCGCGCGCCGTTCGGACATGCACTGCGCCGTTTCGAGCCCGTGAATGTCGTAGGCATCGATGCCGCCGTAGCAGACGCACACGCTCTCTTCCATCGCCGTGTCCAATGGCACTTCAATGGACGGAATGCGCCACGTCACGGGGAGCGACGAGCCGGCCAGAAACGGAAAGCCGAGCCGCCGGGCACTCTGCACCATCGAGACACATTCGTTCCAATCGGTGGACAGATGCTTGTCGTTGAACACGGGAACGGCCCGGCCGCTTGCTTCGAAGACCTTCACCGTGTGGTCAAAGAATTCGTGGCGCGGGTAACGGGTCTGGCCCTTTTCCGTGCGCGGATAGAAACCATGCTCGGCAATGATGAGCACGCCGTCCACCGCCAGTTGCGAGCGGCCCAGCGTGAGGGCTTCTTCGATGGTCGGATAAATCTTCACGCGATGCCGGCGCGCGCGGTCGCGGCTGAGGTCGCCCTCGTTGAACTGGTCCACGTAGAGTCCGGCGAGTTCAAACGGCGGATAATGATGGCGCCCCTGCCAGCCATAGCCTTCGAGGAAGCGGTCGATGAAATGCTGGGCGTGGGAATACTTCCGCACTTCAGTGGCCAGCAGGGCGATTTTTTTCCTGCGCGCGCTGGATCGTGCGGCTCTTGTTCGTATTGCTTCCGCGGCCACCGGCCGTGCGACGAAAGCGCTTGCGACGACGGCAGACTGCGCGACCGTGGACAGAAACTCGCGTCTAGTGACGCCGGCGTGGCCGGCCTTCGGACGCGCAAAAGCACTAGCAAACTCCAACTTCATGGGTAATGCAGGAGACTTTGCGAAGTTCCGCGACTGGAGTCAACGGAGCAAGGAACACCCGGACGAATTGTGCTGCTTTCCGCGCCGATTTCCGGCTACTTTCCGACTGGCATGAAAGACGCCCGGCCAAAGACCACCATGCCGCCGCAGAGCGATCTCCTTGGCTCGTCATCCGCCGCATCCCCTCAACCCTCAACCACCAACTCTCAACCTCCTTGCGTCCCCGACCACGAACTCCTCCAGAGCATCGGCACCGGCAGCTACGGCGAGGTGTGGCTGGCGCGCAATATCGTCGGCACCTGGCGCGCGGTGAAGGTGGTGCGGCGCGCGACCTTCGAGCGCGTGGAACATTTCGAACGCGAGTTCCGCGGCATCCAGCGCTTCGAGCCGATCTCCCGTTCGCACGATGGCTTCGTGGACATCCTCCAAATCGGGCGCAACGACGAGGCCGGATATTTTTATTACGTGATGGAGCTGGCGGACGCGGTCAATGACGAATGTCGAATGTCGAATGTCGAATTGCCGGTCCAACCAGCCGACGAAAATCCCCATTCGTCATTGGTCATTCGTCATTCGGAATTCTACATTCCCAAGACTCTCCGCGCCGAGCAGCAGCGCCAGACCCGCCTCCCTGTGTCAGAATGCGTGGACATCGGCATCACGCTCGCCTCAGCGCTGGCGCACTTGCACAAGCACGGCCTGGTGCACCGCGACATCAAGCCCTCGAACATCATCTTCGTCGGCGGCGTGCCGAAGCTG
>CAZZAQ010000011.1:9333-17936 GCA_964652165.1 uncultured Bifidobacterium sp. | reverse complement strand
GGTCACGTGCAGGGTGGTGACGTAGGTGCGGTTGCCGCCGGGGGCCAGGAAGACCAGGCGGTAGGCCACGCCGTCGTCGGCCAGCGGGGCGTAGAAGTTCAGGGTGGGCAGGGTGGCCCCGGGGATGTTGGTGTAGGCCATCGAGACGGCGTCGAACTTCTGCCACTGGTAGCAGACGGCCCGGAACAGGTTCAAGGGGACCACCGCATTGAGGCTCAGGGAGACGAAGTCGTTTTCGTTGGTGTAAACGTCGCTGGGCGGCGTGGACAGGAGGGTGATGGCATCCGGGTTGCCCGGCGCGCCCCCAAAGGTGGTGGCGGCGGCGATTTCGGCCACCGTGTCGGTCGGGACGCTGACGGCCGTGCCGTTGGCGTCGGTCTGGCGGAAGGTGAGCATGAGGTAGTCCCCGCCGGTGCCTTCCTTCATGAGGGCCTCGGTGTAGTAGGCCTGGCCGGCGTTGAGCAGCACGGGCGGGGAGATGGCCCGCGGGTCCTGCACGGTGACGTTGGCGTTGGGCTGGTGGATGAGCATGATGCGCCCGGCGGGGTTCTGGCTGTCGGCGCTGTTGATGTTCATGTAAAGCTGCGAGGCGTCGTCGCTGCGCAGGTAGAAGCGGTAGTAGCCGCTGCTGGAGGGAACGAAGTAACTGGTGATGCGCGCCCCGTAGTTCTCCAGCAGGCTGTTGGCCCCGAAGAGGCCGACGCCAAAGACGTTAGTGTAGTAAACGACGTCGGGCATGTTGGCGATGAACTTGGGCTGGCCGGTCAGGTCCAGGATGGAGGAGTTGGGGATGTTGGTGAACAGCTCGACCAGGATGCCGCAGCCGCCCGCAGCCCAGGTGGTGAAGGTGGCCGTCGTGCCGGGGGCCACCGCGTTGCCGGGCGAGGAAGCGTCCTTCACACCGCTGATCATGATCGTGTAGGTCGTGCCCGGCATCTGTGGGCCGGTGTAAACGCAGACCATCGTCCGCGTCGGGTCCAGGCACGCATTGCGCAGTTGCAGCCCGCCGCTGGCCATGTAGTTGGCCAGGCGGGTGGCGCTGGCCGGGTCCAGCGGTTCGCTGAACTGGAGGGTGAACCCGTCGCCGCCTCGCCAGCCCACCGTGCGCACCACCGTTGGCGCCACGGCGTCGGCCAGCACCGTGACCGTCACGGAGCGTTCCATCCGGCTGAACCAGTTGCTCACGATCAGGGTGTACACGGCCCCGTTGTCCGCCAGCGTCAGCGGCGGCGTGGTGTTGGTAAACGCGTTCTCCAGCACCCGCACGCCGTTCTTCAGCCAGATGAACCCGTAGGGCAACCCGTTGACCAATCCGGCCGCGTTGAGGGGCGCGCCGGTGATGCCCGCCGCCGTCAGCGTGATCGACCGCCCGTCGGCCACGACCGGATTGGCCGGCAGGATGCCGGTGAAATTGACCGCCCCCGCCCGGCCCACCGCCAGCGGATACTCCAGCAGGCTGGCCGGGATGACCTCGGTGGTGGGCGGCGTGCCGCCATCGCCCTGGGACCGGACGGCAATCCGAATGCCGTCGCCGCCCCCGCCTTCACGCCACAGGGCCATCAGGTAGTAGCGCTGGCCGCCGACCAGCGGCACGTTCTGCGCCACCAGTTGGCTGGCCGTGCTGACGAAGGCGTTGGCCGAGATGCCCAATAACACCATGCCCGCCGGGTCGGTGCTGTTCAGCGCGTTGGTGTTCATGTAGAGCTGGCCCACGTCGTCCACCCCCATCCAGAACCGGTACAGCCCGTTGCTCGGCGCGACGAAGTAGCTCTGCAGCCGGCCCAGATAGTTGTCCAACCGGGTGTTGCCCAGTGTGCCCGGCTGGGCGCCGAAATACTTCTGATAGCCGATCACGTCGGGCACCCCGGCGATGTATTTGTAGTTCACCACGTCCAGCGCGTAGTTGCTGACCGGGAAGTTGGTCGCCTGCGTCAGGCCCGCCATCTGGTTGAAGCCAGGAAGGAAGTTCTGGTAGCCGGTGTAGGCTTCCATGACCACGGGCGTGGACGACGCGGCCGAGGCCGGGTAATCCAGCGCAGTGGCCGGCATGAAGACCGTGGCGGCGGGCGCCGTGTTGACCGTCGGGTCCGTCCACATCACCGAGAAGCCGTCGCCCCCGGTGGCTTCCTTGAGCAGGAACTCCATGTAGCAGCGCTGCCCCGCCACCAGCGTGATGTTGGTTTGGGAGCTGGCGGGCGTCGTGCCGACCGAGTAGGCGGCGTTGGCCGCCGTGTTCTCGGCGATGAGCACCGCCCCGGCCGGGTTGGTGCTGCCCACCGCGTTGGTGTTCATCCGCAACTGCCCGGCGTCGTCGCTGCGCAGCCAGAACTTGTAGGCGCCGTTGGTCGGCGGCACAAACCAGGTGTAGGCCTTGATGCCGTAATTGTCCTGGATGCCGCCAAACCCCACGTTGAACCCAAACAAATTGCTGTAGCAGATGAACGTCGGCGTGCCGGCCGTGTAGAGCGCGTGGCCCGTCAGGCCCGAAATCGCCGTCGCATTGCCCACGTCCTGGTAGACTTCGACCACCACCGGCCCCGCCGACGGCGGGAAGCTGCGGAAGGTGCGCACGGTCGTGGCGATCAGGTTGTTGTTGAGATCGCGCACACCGCTGATGGCCACGCTGGCGTTGCCCGTGCCCAACTGCCCATTGACCCGCAGCACGATCACCCGCGGGTCGCCCCCCAGGAACGAGGCGCTCAACACGGTCAATTGCATCCCGGCCGCGTTGGTCACCAGATAATTGGCCGCGTTGGCCGCCGTCGCCGCCGACACGTTCTCCGAGAAAGTCAACAACACTTCCGACACCGGGTAGTTGGGCAGCACCGCCGCGTTGGCCGAGGCCAGCGTCGGGGCCGTCGTGTCGTTGACCGTCGCCGTGAAGAGGCTGCTGATCACAGCGGCGGCGCTCGGCGCCCGCACGACGCAGCGGAACTGCGCCCCGTGGTCGCTCCTGAACAGCGGCCCGATCGAGACGGTGTTGTTGGTCGCCCCGCTGGTCACCAGGTTGGTCCAGTTGCCCGATCCGTCGTTGCGCTGCCACTGGTAGCTCAACTCGCCCGCCGCCGCCGGCGCGCCCCCGCCCGACAGCGTCGCCACGATCCCGTTGTTCGTCGAGCCGCCCGCCGCCACGGTCATGTTCGTCGGCTGCGAGCTGATGGCAAGGACCGCGCCGGGGTAGCCGGCAAATTCGCGGACGTTCTCAAACTGGGCCGATTCCATCTGCGTGTTGCGCACCGCGCACACCGCCAGGCCCGCGTAGATCGTCGCCGGGAAGGGCGTCGTCATCGACACCTGCCCGTCGAAAACCCAGTTCACCCCGTTGGCGCTGGAGTAGCGCAGGAACGTGTTGCCCGACCGGCGCAACCGCACCCACACGTCCGGCGGGAACAACCGCGCGTTGGACCCGTAGCCCGCCGCCCCCACGTTCCAGAACTGCCGCACGTTGCCCTCCGTGAACTGCCGCAGCGTGCCCGACCCTTCGGCCATCGGCCCCGGGTTGAATCCCGCCATCACCATCGGGCTGAACGGCTCCAGCGACGGCCGGGCCAAAATCGCCGCCTTGCTCACAAACCGCACCGTGTCCATGTACGGCACCCGCGTCATCACGTCGAAATCCCCCGTGCGCGTCGTATACACGTACCGGAACTGATCGGCCACGCCGAAGATGTCCGCCCCGCCCCCCGACACGATGAACTGGCCCGGGCCAAAGCTGTAGTTCTCCCCCGCCGGCGCCGTCACCAGCGGGTTCACATCGTAACCGGTCAGGTTCTCCACCAGCCCCGTCGCTGAATTGCCCGCCCCGATGGCCCCGCCGGATAGATCCTGCACGCCCGGCGCCACCACCGTGTAGGGCCCGCTCAGGACGGTCTGCGGGGACAACACCACGTAAACGCCTTCCGGCCCCAGCGCCCCCAGACTGGTCCGGAACACCCGTGCATGCTTGGGCGCCACCCCGTCGATGGTGTAATGGGCCGGGTTCTCCGCGCTGGCCGTCTGCAGCGGCTGGCTGAACAACACGCCCACCGTCGTCCCGTCCACGCTGCCCACTGAGACGACTGACAGCGCCTCCGGCACCACGGTCAGCGTGGCCGCACCGCTCGTGATGCTGTTGGCCGGCCCGGTCACCACCACCCGATATTGCGAGCCGTTGTCACTGGTCCGCGCCGACGGCACCAGGTAGTTCCAGGAGCGCGCCCCCGCAATGTCCGTGAACGGCCCCCCATCGGACCGCTGCCACTGATAGCGGTAAGGCCCCTCCCCATCCACCAGCGCCCGGAACATCCCGCGCCGCCCCTGCCCCAACGTCAGGTTTTGCGGCGCCTGCACGAAGAAGACGTTGCCCGCCGTGGTCCACGCATACGTGTTGTCCCGATTCTCCACGCCCGTGTTCTCAAAGCCCCGCAGCGCCAGATACACGTTCTTGAAATTCACGATGTCCGCATTGTTCGTCGTCGTCGTGAAACTCAGCACGGCCGCCCCCGGTGTCGTGCCCAGCGGCCCCATGTCCTGCAACGAGGCGCTCACCGCGTAATTGCTCGGGTTGAGCGAGGTCTTCAGATTCGTATACGCAATGCTCAGCCGATACCAGTTGCTCACCACCAGCGTGGCCGTGCCGGTGAGAATCGATTCCTGCAGGCCGCCCCCGCTCGTCCGCCGCTGGTGGCGCAACTCGTATGTCGGCGCCGGCTGGGCCGTGGATTGCACGATCACCGTCGTGAAACCCTGGCCCGCCACGTCGTTGACCCCTGAGTTGGTCGCCGTGACGAACCCAAACTGGGTGTGCCGGCTGTTGTTCACCGGGTTCTTGCACTTGAACAGGGTCGAGGCAAACAGCGTCTTGCCCGGCAGCGAGAAATCGTAGCTCACCGGCAGCAGCACCGAGGAGTTCTCACTGGCGTTATTGGGGATCAGGTCCAGGCAGCCCCCGCCCGGCAACGGCCCCACCCCGCCAAGGGGCGATTCGAACATCCCCGGCGGCGTCAGAAACGCGCCGTTGATCCAGTTGTTCCAGATCAGATAGTAGGGCGCGTTGGTGAATTGCAACGGCGTGTCGAAGTCGAAGCTGATGCCCGAAATGGGCGTCACCGTGAGCGTCGCCACCACGCTGGTCACCGACCCGGCGCAGTTGGACACGATCACTCGGTAGCCGTCCCCGTTGTTGGCCAGCGTCACGTTCGACACCGCCAGACTCGTGCCCGTCGCCCCCGCCACCGCCACCCCGTTGCTCTGCCACTGGTAGCCCAGCGACACCGGCGTCGACGGCCCGCTGGCACTGACACTGAACACCGCCCCGTTGCCCATCGGCGTCGTCTGGTTCTGCGGCTGCGCGCTGATCACCGGCGCCACCGCCACCGTCAACGCCGCGCAATTGGTCACACTCGTGCACGTGCCCGTCACCTCCACGCAATAGTTCCCGCCACTCGTGGACGTCACCGTGAAGGAAAGCGACGGACCCGTCTCGCCCATCACCTCCACCCCGTCCTTCGTCCACCGATAGCTCAACGGTCCCGTCCCCGACGCCGTCGTGCTGAAGCCGGCCACCGAACCCGGACACCCATTGGCAATGGAAGCCAGCACCGTCGCTGTTGTCGGGACAAGGACGGTCAACGTCGCCGGCGGGCTGATGGTTGAGCCAACCGAGTTGGCGACCACGACCTCGTAGGTGCCGGCGTTTGCATTCGAGACGTTGTTGATCGTGAGCGTGGAGCTGGTTTCGCCGGGAAGGTTCGTGCCGGCACGGCGCCACTGGTAGGTCAGCGGCGGCTCGCCCGTGGCGGTCACCGTAAAGACGGCGTTGCTGCCGGGGCAAACCGAGAGGCTGGCCGGCGGCACGGTCACGACGGGCGGGTCGAGCACGGTTGTCACCGCCATCGCCGAATTGTTCGCTGAGTTCGGGTCGGGTTCGGCCGCGGTCACCGTGACGGTATTGGTGATGCTTGCCGCGACGGAACCGGTGACCACGATGGCCACCGTCGCGCTGCCGCCCGCGGGCAGCGAGAGCAGGTTGCACGACACGGTGCTGGCAACGTTCATGCACGAGCCCTGGCTGGGTGTCGCGGAAACGTAGGCCGCGCTCGAGGGCAGCAAGTCGGTAAGGGCGATCGCCGTGGCGGTGTTGGGGCCGATATTGGTCACGATAATCGTGTAGGTCAGGTTGCTGCCCACGGCCACGGGATCGGGCTGATCCGCCTTTGCGATACCCACGTCGGCGTTGGGCGAAATCAGCAACAGATGATCCTCGACTTCGCCATCCGGGGCGTCGCCGATGAACGACAGGCCGCCCACGCTGGCGAAGCGCAGCCGGGCGAACGTCGGGCCGACCACCGCGGTCAGCGGCACCGTGAAGGTCAAAACATTCGGACCGGCCACCAGCGGCACGTCCACGCCGACGTGCTCGCCGGCGTCCGCCCAACTGCCGTTGGCCGAAAAGTCAATCCAGGCGTTCAAGATGCCCGCCGCCGAGGCGACGACCGTGACGGTCGCCATCTGCCCCGGAAGAAACCCGCTGACTCCGGTCACCCCATCCTCGTCATCCGGCACGCCAGTTGTATCATCGCCATCGGCCAGGGCGGTCGGCTGCCCGTCGCTTTCCGCGTCGATGGCTGCTCCCAGATGGAAGCCGGGCACCACAATGTGGCGCGCGCCGTTGTTCGCCAGCAGAGTCGGATAGGTCGGGTCCGGCGCGTCGCCGAAGTCGCGCTTGAGCGTGAGCGTGGCGACGATGCTGGTGACAGAACCGGCCGCATTGCTGACGACGACCGCGTAGCCGCCTTCGTCCGCTGCGCTCAAGTTGGACAGATTGAGCGTCGCGGCGGTCGCTCCGGGGAGGTTCGTGCTGGCGTGCGTCCACTGATATGAAAGCGGGACCGAGCCAGACGCTGTCACGTTGAACATGGCGTTGCTGGTCGCGCAGGACAGCACATCGACCGGCTGTACCGTAATACTCGGCTTGGCCAACCCGCACAACACCAGGCCCCAGCTCGCCAGAGTGCTGGTGTCCCCGGATTCGTAGTCCGCCACGGACAACGTCCAGCTCCCATTGGGATCCAGTCCGTTGAAGGAACTGAGGAACGAGTTCGGATCGGGCGTATCGGTGTCGAGCACCGTGGTGGGGCTGTTGGTGCGCCCGTCCGGGGCCCAACTGTTCGTCAGCGCGCCGACGATCGGCGTGGCGTGATCCCCGTTCAACGTCAACCGGTAGATGTGCACGTTGCCGTTGGACGCCTGGTCATCCAGCGTGATGTCCAACCCGTCGTCATCATAACCCCGCGCATCGGCGGCGCGTCGGCCCACGCGGTTCAGCAGCACGCTGAAGCCCGAACTGTGCGTGAGTTGAGCATACAAGTCGCCATTGAACGTGCCCGAAATGTTCAGCGTCACGTTCACGTCCGTGAGGTAGGTGATGGCTGTCGAGACGGTCTGCATGCTGGCCAGACCGAGCGGATCGTTATCGGGGATGGAGACGCCGACGACGTAATTCGTGCTGTCCTGCAAGAGCACGGTGACCATGAAGGAGCACGAATTGGTGTTGCCGCCCGCATCGGTGGCCGTGCAACTCACCGGCGAGGTGCCGGTCGGGAAGGTGCTGCCGGAGGGCGGCACGCAAGCCACGGTGGGCGTGCCGCAATCGTCCGACGCGCTGGGCGAAAACGTGACGACCCCGCCGCTGGCGCTGGTGGTCTTGTTCGTGAGGTTGGCCGGGCAGGTGATGGTCGGCGGGGTCGAGTCCGTGACGGTGACGACGGCGACGACGCTGGTGATGCTGCCGTATAGATTGGTGACGACGACGTCGTAGTTGCCGTTGTTGAGGGGCGAAGGCGGGCTGATGGTCAACGCCGCAGACATTGAGCCAGAGATGGCGCCGCCGTCGGCCAGGTTCACACCGCCCTTGCGCCACTGATAGCTCAGCGGCGCGGTGCCCGTGGCGACGACACTCAAGCCGACGGGCGTCGGGCAGGCGACGGTCTGGTCCATCGGCGGAGTGGCGACGATCGGCAAACGCACGTAGCGGATCTGGAGGTTGTTGCCGCTTTGTTCGACCAGGAACGTGCCGCGCGAAGCAATTGGATTGCTGAACCCGGAGGTCACGAGGTTAATCGCCGAGGGATCGAATCCCGTGATGCCGCCGCTGGCGGTGAGAATGGTCCAGACGTACTCGCTGTTGAGGCCGTCGAAATTGGCTGCGTTGCCAGCCGTGTTGGCGGGGGTGAGTGAAGTGACGTTGATATTGAACTTGCTCCCGGATGTCGCGTTGATGGTGAGCGTGCCGGTGATGTTGACGTGATCCCAGCCGGGGTCGGCCCCTTGCGCGCCCGAGGCGTCATTGATTTCCCAGAGGTAACTCGCGCCGCCGTTCCAGATTTCGGAGCCGGTGTTCAAGGTGCCAGGGCTTGCGCCGGGAGAGATGCTGCCGCTGACGGTCAGCGTGCCCGCAACCGAACCGGGACCGGACAGCACGCCCGGCGGATAAATCGTGATTGGGCCGGGGCCGGTGGCGCTGCCGGTGGTGTTGGCGACCACGAGCGTGCCGTTGCTGATAAGCGTGCCACCGGAGTAAGTGTTCGCAGCCGTAAGCTGGACGCTGCCCGCGGTCAACTTGC
>CAZZAQ010000011.1:4890-9323 GCA_964652165.1 uncultured Bifidobacterium sp. | reverse complement strand
ACCGACCCTCCCGATTCGCCAATGCTCCCGTTGAGAGTGAGAGTGGAGCCGGGCGCGCCGCCGACGCCGCTATGGCCGGTCAAGGTGATCGGGCCGGCGAAGGAACAGTTTCCACTGTCGTTGCTGATGGCGCCGTTCCCGAGTCGGCCCATGCCGGTGACGCTGACCGGCTCGGCCGCGCTGTAGTTGATCGCGCCGCGAAAGGCGAGGCTGGCGGCATTGTTGACCACGGTGCCGCCGGACGCGGCCCCGAGAGCGTTGTTGGCCGCGGCGACGACGGTGCCTGAGAAGTTGGTGAGCGTGCCGGAGAAGTCATTGTTCTCGTTGCCCAGAACGATCGCGCCGGTACTGCCCGAGTTGTCTTTCTTCCAATGGGCCGCACCGGACACTTTGCCATTGAGGATCAATTCGCGTCCGGCGTTGGCCGCGACATCAATGATCACCGAGCCTCCCGCCAGCGTGGTTCCCGTGTTCAGAACGAAGTCGTTCGCGAGCGCGACGTTGGTCGGGACCAGCGTGGTGGAATTGGCGATGATCACGCTGTTGGTCGGTGAGACCGTGACAGTGCCCGTGCCGAGACTACCATTGGTGTTCACGTCGATGCGCCCGCCGGCGATGGCGACACTGGAGAAGGCGTTGGCGTGGTTCAAAAGGAGTCGTCCGCTGTTCATCGAGAGGGAGCCGGTGCCTGTCCCCAATCCGTTGAACGTGCTCTGGGGCGTTGTCAGCGAAGTGCCGCCGCCGTTGATGATCGTGGGTGCGTCATAGCTTCTCATTCCGAGGATCGTGAAGGCCTGTCCGCCTTCTTTGCGCAGCCCGCCGGGGCCGGTGATGGAGCTGGTGATGGTGAGCGAGACGGGCGAAACATCGTTGCGGAAGACGCCCCCGCCGGGCCCAAGGGTAATACCCCGGTTGGCGTGGATGCCGACGGCGGCGCTGCCCACGACGCGGTTGGTCGCGCCATTGCGGATTGTAATGGCGTCGGCGGTGAACACCGACGGCACGGCCCCGTAGCTCAGGTCGGAGCCGGGAAAGGTCGATTGGCCGATGCGCAGGTTGCCCTGATCGATCACCAGCTTCGCAAACGTGTTCGCCGCCCCGTAAAATCCGACCTCGCCCGAACCGGTCTTCGTCACGGTCGTTCCCGGTCCATCCACGACGTTGGGAAAGAACAGAATGGCGGGGGCGACGGCATCGAGATTGGCGCCGCTGCCCGTGATCGTCAGACCGCGGTTGGCGTGGAAGGTAATAATGCCCGAGTTCAACCGCAGCGTCGTCGAGTCTTGCAACGTCACGGCCGTCTGGGTAAACGCGCCGGGCACGGGTCCCAGTTGGGTGTCCGCCGAGAAGGCAACCGTTCCACCGGACACGGTCAGATTGCCGGAAAAGTCGTTGGTGTTGCCCAAAGTCAGAAGGCCGGCGCCGCTTTTCACAAGGCCACCGGACCCGGAGAGCAAGACGTTCAAGGCCGCTGTCGCCCCGGCTGCCACGCTCACTTGCCCATTCCACGTAATATTGGTAGCGGGTGTTGTGCCGGAGAGCGTGGCGCTCCCTTCCTCGAACGTCAGCGAGCCGGCCGACTGCGCGCTGCTCAACGTGACTATGTACGTCCCCGTCGCGTCGGTGCCGGCCGAGAAAACCGCGTCGTAGCCGGGCACCCACGCGCCAGGAAACAGTTCTCCGAGGGGATCGGTGCTCCAAAAAAGATCGGTGCCCCAGGTTCCCGTGGGTGTCGCGCCGGCGCCGGTCGTGGCGCCGTTGCTGTCCCAGTACAGCATTTGGGCACGGGCCGGCAGCGCCGCCAGCAACAGGCACGACAGGATAATCAGCATAGCGCACGCCGCAAGGCGCGGTCGGGAGGGGATGAAACCGGGATTTTCGCAAGGGGCGGTTTGGTTCAGGTACATAGGGTGCTCCTTAATCGATCAGTCTGAGGGATTATGCGGTGAGGGGACAAAATATTGAGGGCACGAGGAAGCGCGCGGACCGGATCGGAAAACGTCATCGACGGTTCGATCCAACCGGCTGGCAATGGGAGTTTGGATCCTTCCTTTAACATGTCATAACGTCACATCGGAGTGGAGGTCGCGCCCCAAACCCATGTCTGGGGCTGCTCATCCGAGCAGGCCGCGCCGGCGCAGTTCTATTGCGCCAGCGTGGATTGGGGCGTCAGGTAACGGAACAGTGTCTAGCAGAGAAGGGAGCGGTTCGGCAAGGATATTCAGCGATCAAAAAGGCCGTCCCGCATCACACGGGACGGCGCATTTTGGCCTGACGGAACTTCTCGTGTTCCGGCTAGGCCGCGAAACTCTTTCCGCAGCCGCAACTCGACTGGGCGCGGGGGATGTTGACCTTGAAGCCGCCGCCAGTCAACTCATCCGAAAAATCAATCGTCGAGCCCTGGAGATATTCCGCGCTCACGCGATCGACGACCACCGGCACGCCGAAAAATTCGGCGGCGAAGTCCCCGTCGCGCTTCTCGTCCAGCGTCATCGCGTGCTGCATGCCGGAACAGCCGCCGCCTTCGACGTATATTCGGAGGCACTTGCTGGCGTCTTCGGGCTTGCCGTCGATCATGCTGCGAACCTGCTCAGCGGCGCTCCGCGTGAGGCTGACGACGGGTTCTTGAATGGCGGTCTGGTTCGTCATCACCGATCAGCCTAGGCGCGCCCCGCGGCGAAGTCAATCTTGCAGGTTCATCTTGCAACCGCTGCGCCGGCTGGTACGTTGCCCCCATGCTCGGCACCGGATTGGTCAAAGGCTTCGTTGAAACCGCGCGCAACTTCGTCGGCACCTACACCGACAGCGAGGCACGGCTCACGACCGTGGAGTATCCCGAGGAACGACTGCCGCTCAAGGAAGCCACCCGTCAGTTTCCCTTCCTTGTGTACGACGGCGACGAGGCACAAGCCGGTTTGCGGTGCGTCGCCTGCCAGATCTGCGAGAAGGAGTGCCCGCCCCAGTGCATCTACATCGTCAAGAGCAAGGACAAGAAGCCGGACTACAAGAAGCAGATGCAGTTTTATCCGGCTACGTTCGACATCGACATCTCGGTTTGCATGAGCTGCCAGATTTGCGTCGAGGTCTGCCCCTTCGACGCGATCAAGATGGACAACGAATACGAGCTGTCGAACACCGACCGCTTCGGCGGCCTGTTGTTCAACAAGCAGCAGCTCGCCAAGGACAACGAGCATTACCGCCGGATTCATCCCACGGACGCCGCCGAATCGGACGCGGCGCTCGCCGCCGAACTGGCCAAAGCCGAAGCGAAAGCCAGGGCCGCCGCCGAAGCCAAAGCCAATGCCGCCGCCGAGGCGCGCGCAAAAGCGGCCGCGCCGCCACTCGTGGCCGATGGAGGCGGGACGCCTCCACACGGTCCATAAGCGACTTTTCCCACCGGGCAAACAATCGGCCTTTGGCCTGCGACGAAGTATCGAGGCGCACTCTTCGAGCGAAGGGACGGTCGGCCTCCTGACGCCGGTGGCGACGCGGATCACCGCACTGCCGCCGGCTCCGATCGTGGCGCCCAATGTCACCAGGAGGGCGATCTCCATCCGTCGAGACTCCGCGCGAGTGGCAGCAACCGGGCTTCCTGATTTGAGCAGGCCCGCCCTTGGTTCGCTTTGGCTCCTCCAATCTGCGGCGCGGGCTCTTTCGGGTCGCGGCGCCGATTCTTCACGCCGCCAGGCTTACGCGCGGTTTGATTTTCAGGTCTTCGCGGATGGCCTTGAGTATGGCGACGAGGTTGCGTGTGGTCGGGTTGCCGTGGCGGCTCAACATGCGGTGCAGGGCCTTCTCGCCCAGGCTGGTCTGCCGCGCCAGTTCCTTGAAGGTAATTTCCGCATGAACGAGGTCGCGCAGCATGGACAGGCCCTCGACCGTCTCGCCTTCCAGCAGCGCGTTGAGGGCCTCGGCGTAGAGCGCCCGGGCGAACTTCGGGTCCCGCTGGATCCGCGCCACGACCGTCTGCTTATACTCGCGTGTCAGTGCCATTATCTTTCCTGTTTTGCTTGTAACGCTTCCACCGCGCCACGGCGGCGGCGATGTCCTCAGCCTGCCGCCGCTTGTCCCCGCCGCCCAGCAGCACGATGATTGTCCGGCCATCGCGACCGTAGTAAACCCGGTAGCCCGGTCCGAAATCGAGGCGCAACTCGAACACGCCTTCGCGCAGCGCCTTGGCCGCGCCGAAGTTGCCGGCCTCCAGCCGCCGCAGGTAACGGTCCACTCGGGCCGCCGTCACCGGATCCAGCCCGGCGAACCAATCGGCGAAGGGCGACCGCCCACCCTCGGTGCATTCCAACAGCCGGAACGAACCATTCATACAGTACCTTTTGAGTTACCATTGTCAATGGCCTGTTGAACGCCATGAAGCGGGCTTTTGCCATCAACGGCTGCCCCGCGGCGCGACGCAAAAGAAAAAACGCTGACTGCGG
>CAZZAQ010000011.1:0-4880 GCA_964652165.1 uncultured Bifidobacterium sp. | reverse complement strand
GCGAGCGTCACGGCGGCGTCCGAGACCACCCATGCTTCTGCCGCGGCCCGGTCCGAACCCGTTTCGGCTTCTCCCATCCGTGGCAGTTCGCGGCTTCAGCTTACCCGAGAAACGCGGCGTGCACCGCCTTCATCGCCGCTTCGCCCTTGGCCAGATCGATGACGACGCTGATCTTGATCTCGCTGGTCGAGATCATGTCGATGTTCACCCCGGCCTGCGCGAGGGTCTCGAACATCCTGGCGGCCACGCCGGTGTGGCTTCTCATACCGACGCCGACGATGGAGAGTTTCCCGATGTTTTCGGCGGCGATGACTTCCTTGAATCCGACTTCGGCCTGAATGCCTTCGAGCACTTTGCGGGCCTTGAGCAGGTCGGTTTTGTCCGTGGTGAAGCTGATGTCCGTCGCGCCGCCCGCGCCGTGGCTGGCGGTCTGGACGATCATGTCGACGTTGATGGCGGCCACGCCGATGGCGTTGAAGATGCGCGCGGCCGCGCCCGGTTTGTCGGGCACGTGGGCGAGGGTGATTTTGGCCTGGTTCTTGTCGAGGGCGACGCCGCGCACGACGACGCCTTCCATGTGGGCGGTTTCTTCTTTCACGAGGGTGCCGGGGTTGTCGTTGAGGCTGGAGCGGACTTCGAAGACGACGCCGAACTTTTTGGCGAACTCGACCGAGCGGCTCTGCATGACTTTGGCGCCCAGGCCGGCCAGTTCGAGCATCTCATCGTAGGAAATCTCATCCAGCTTTTTGGCGCTTGGCACGATGCGCGGGTCGGCCGTGTAAACGCCATCGACGTCGGTGTAAATCTGGCACAGGTCGGCCTTGAGCGCCGCTGCGAGCGCAATTGCCGTGAGATCCGAGCCGCCGCGGCCGAGCGTCGTGATCTGGCCTTCGGAGGTCTGGCCCTGGAACCCGGCGACGATGACGACGTTGCCGCCGTCGAGCAGCTTGTGGACTTCCTTGGGGGTGATGTTCTGAATCTTGGCTTTGGTGTGGACGCCGTCGGTGACGATGCCGGCCTGGGCGCCGGTCAGGCTGACCGCAGGCAGGTTCAAGGCGTGCAGGGCCATCGCGGTGAGCGCGATCGTCGTTTGCTCGCCGGTGGCCAGAAGCATGTCCATCTCCCGTTCGCTCGGCAGGGGCATGATCTCTCGGGCCATCTGGATGAGCCGGTCCGTCACTCCGCTCATAGCGGAGACGACGACGACGACCTGGTCGCCCCGGCCGCGATATTTGGCGACGCGGGCGGCAACATTCTTGATGCGGTCGGTGCCGCCGACGGACGTGCCGCCGTATTTCTGGACAATGATGGCCATCGGGATCGCTGATTCGGTTGTTCTGGCCGGCCGATTCGGCAAATGCCGCCAGACAACAAGGGCGGTGACAGTAGCGAGCTCAAGGCTGGTTGCAAAGCGGGGATTTTCGCCAACGCACCACGCGCTCGATTGCCAGCGAAGCGAACGTAGTGCGGGCATTTCGCCGTCGCTGGGCAAAGGCAGTTCACGAGTTCTGCCCCTTCGCAGCCTGTTTCTTCGCGCTCTCGAACAGCGCCATCGAGCACAGTTGAATGAGCACGCCGGCAATCGCCAGGCCGGCAAGCCAGGCGCGTGGGAAAACCTCGCCAATCTGCTCCAAACGGTCGCCCTCAAGGATGTCACCGCCCATCGTCAGCGAAAGGTAGCGGGCGTAGCTCACGACGAAAATCGCGAGCGCCGCGAAGAAGCAGGCGAGGAACGGCACCGCAAATGCAGCCCCGAGCCACCGGCGGCCCAGGTAGAACAACCCGGCGCCGGGCAGCGCCAGGTTCAGCCACCGGGCCAGCCGCAGGCTCTTGCCCGCGGAGGGAAGCGGAGGCGGCTGGACCATGCAATTGACGCCGTCACTTCGCCATCGGCCAGCCTGCGGCAAGCATCGCTTTGTATCCGCCGATGAGGGAGGCGACGTTCTTGTAGCCCATGCGCCGGGCGACGTCGCACGCCAGCGCGCTGCGATAGCCGCCGCCGCAATACAGGATGAGTTCCCGGCTGGCATCGGGAAACATCTTCTCGATGTCGCGTTCAAGCACGCCCCTGCCGAGATGACGCGCCTCGGCGGCGTGGCCATCCGCCCACTCGGCATCTTCGCGCACGTCGATGAGCACAGCTTGCGGATTGACGGCCAGCCGGGAGCGGGCCTGTTCGACAGTGATTTCGGTGACGCGAGGGCGGACCTCGTTGACGATTTTAAGGAAGCCGGGCGAGTGGTCCATGGGGCAACGATACGGCGGCGCGAACGCGGGTCAACCGGGAACTCACGTCGTGTTCCCTCCTGGGCGCATCTTACCAGCACCACAAAGTAGGGCAGGCGTCTCGCCTGCCCGCCCGAGCGAAGCGAGGCCTTGGTGGCGCCAATGCCGCGCCTTTCGGCGCGGCAGGGCAGGCGGGACGCCTGCCCTACGTTCCCGGCGCGACCTCGACGTGGCGGTGGTTCCAGGGTGCTCCCCTCACAGGTGCGAGTGCGAAACGAACAGCGGCGCGTAGAGCCACGCGCCGCTCAGGAGGTGTTCGTGTGTTGTCGGTTCCCGCCGGCAGTGCCACGCACAGAATACGCGGCTGCGACGGCGGGACGCTCCTTTCAAAGGGTCGTCGGGCGCAGGGCCGGAGAAGCGGAGCGGAGTTCGCGCCGGATTCCGGCCCAGTGCCAGCCCACTTTGCCGTCGCGCAACAGGCAGGCGAAGTGAAGCATCACGCGCCCCAACGAATGTTCAACAAGCCGGGCTGACATAGGCCGCCTCCTGCGGTTGAAAGAATTGGGAATGTTCCATGGCCCGTTCGATGACGCGCTCGATTCGCGCCCGGGCATCGGACACGATGTCGGAATCGGGCGCGCCCCAAAAAAGCTCGCGCAGCGTGCCGGCCATCATGTCCGGTGCGACCGGGGCGCGGAGCCATTTGCGAGGGCTGATGTCGAGGCAGCTCGGCCGGGCGGCCGGACTCGCCATGGCGCGACCGGCTTCGGCGGCGGCGGGTGTGACGGTTGCCGGACTGGTCCAGCGGCCGTTGGGATAGGGATTTGGATTCATCGGGGCGCCTTTCTAAAATTGAAGTGACGGCGCGGGTTGCAGGTCCCGCGCCGTCAATTGGGGGTTAATGGTGGGATCATAGGTGGGACTGGAAATCGTGCCCGGCCGAACGGTTCGGCCGGGGGAAGCGTGCGGCGCCGTGGATGGCAGGCAGTTCGGAGCGGCGGCGCCGTGAGCTTTCAGTTTGATCGCACTGTTCTTCATGTCGCGTGATTCATTAGCAGGCCCGTTCGCCTGGCCACAATACGACTTTAGTCGTAGGCCGTTTTCCGAGTGAGCCCGCGGGGCTGGCCGGGCCGGACCACGTTCGAGGAAGGCAGGAGGCGTGCCGTTTGCAATCGTGCCAATGCTGTATTGCGCGCGGGCGGCTGGCGGCTACACTCGCGCCATGTTGCACCTCCCGCGCCGCCTGGCTGCCAAACGCCTGACGTGATCCGCCCATGTTCCCCCGACTCGCCTGGCGCATCCTGCGCACAACCGATCCGCGCCTGTTGTGGAAGTTCTCCTGGAACTTCGGGGTGAAGGGCCTGGTCTCCGTCGAAAAGTTCAAGCGCCGCATCGGCCGGGGCGAATACTTCCCGCCGTTTCTCTACCTTTCCATCATCAACTCCTGCAATCTCCGCTGCCAGGGTTGCTGGGTGGACGTGGAGGAAAAGGACGCCATCGACCTCGACACCCTCAGCCGCACGATCACGGACGCCAAACGGCACGGCAACGCCTTCTTCGGCATCCTGGGCGGCGAGCCATTCATGCACCCGCAGCTCCTCGACCTGCTCGCGGCGCATCCGGATTGTTACTTCCAGGTTTTCACCAACGGACAGTTCATCACCGGAAAGGTCGCCAAGGAACTCCGCCACCTGGGCAACGTCACGCCGCTCATCAGCATCGAAGGCCGCGAGATCACGAGTGACGAACGGCGCGGGAAGAAGGAGGTGTTCCATCGCACCTTGCGCGGGCTGGACCATTGCCTGCGCGAAAAAATCCTGACCGGCGTCGCCACGAGCCTCTGCCAGTCGAACATCGACGAACTGCTCACCGAGGCGTGGCTGCGCGAACTCATCGCGCGGGGCGCGCACTACGTCTGGTATCACACTTATCGCCCGGTTGGCCCGAAGCCGAACTTCCAGCTTGCGCTGCGTCCGGAGCAGCTCGTGCGCGTGCGCCGGTTCGTCACCGAGATGCGCGCGAAGGTCCCCATCGCGATCATCGACGCTTACTACGACCACCGCGGGGAGGCGCTTTGCCCGATGAGCACCGGCATCAGCCATCATATCGGCCCGCGCGGGGACATCGAGCCGTGCCCGATCATCCAGTTCGCGACCGAAACGATCCGCGACCCGCGGGGCATCTACGCGACCATGCGCGACAGCGCGTTCCTGAAGGATTTCCGCGAACTCAGCGCCCGGCACACGCGCGGCTGCGTGGTTCTCGAACGGCCCGATCTGGTGAAGGACCTCGTCGTGAAACACAACGCCCGCGACACCACCGCCCGCGGCACGGCGATGGCGGAACTCGAGTCAATGACGCCGCGCTTCAGCCAATGGCTGCCCGGCGAGGAAGTGCCCGAAAAGCATTGGATGTACAAGCTGGCGAAACGGTATTGGTTCAACGACTTCAACGCCTACGCCCACGCGGAGCACGACACGACGGCCACGGCCAAGGCGAGGGAGTTGGTGGCCAGGGGGTGAGACGGGAACGCTATTCAGTAATCAGTGTTCAGTGTCGGAAGGCGCTGAGGAGTCCAAGCTCAGCAACCGCCCCCGGGGACGCGTTCCGGCGGCATTGGGCGCGTTGAAATTCACCCGAACCGTCCGACTGCC
>CAZZAQ010000010.1:12902-18004 GCA_964652165.1 uncultured Bifidobacterium sp. | reverse complement strand
GTCAGATCAGATCCGGCTCACGCCGGATGCTACTTTTTTAACGGGCTGCCAGACAACGAGGGCTTGCCCTGAACACTTCGGCCTGTTCGCCATCCGAAGCGGCGGCTAGAGTCCGCCCGTTGCCTGCCGGGCAGGCGCTATGGCCGATGCCTTTCAATTCGTCCTCAACGGACGCCCGGTTCGGGTGGAAGGGACCTCGCCCAACACCACCCTGCTGGAATTCCTGCGCGCCCGCGGGCTGACCGGCTCGAAGGAGGGCTGCGCCGAGGGCGACTGTGGCGCCTGCTCGGTGGCGGTGCTCGAACGCGCGGCCGGCGGCGCCCCGCAATGGCGCGCGGTGAACAGTTGCCTGTTGCCGGTCCCTTGCCTGGCCGGAAGCGAGGTCATCACCGTCGAAGGCGTCGCGGAGCGCGGATTGCACCCGGTCCAGCGCTGCCTGGTCGAGCATCACGGCTCGCAATGCGGTTACTGCACGCCCGGCATCGTGATGGCGCTGTTCGAGGCGTTCCATCGCGCCGATCTCACCGAACCGTGGCAGCTCGACGACCAGCTTTGCGGCAATCTCTGCCGTTGCACGGGCTACCGGCCCATTCGCGATGCCGCCGGCCAGGCGCTCGCCCAGGCCGCGAACGACAGCACGCCCCGCCGCGCCCCTTGCGAGGTCGCGCCGACCGCCAAGCCCGATGAATATCACGCGGCCGGCGAGTTCTTTTTCCGCCCAACTTCTCTTGACGGGTTGTTCAAGCTCCTCAAGCGCCATCCTGGCGCCCGCCTCATCGCCGGCGGCACGGAACTTGGCCTCGACCTCACGAAACGCTTCCAGAAGTTCCCGGCGCTCATCGCCCTCGACGGGATTCTCGATCTCACGACCCTTCGCGAGGATGGCGACTCCTGGCGCATCGGCGCCGCCGTACCGCTCACCGCCATCGAGGACAAGCTGGGGGGCGAGTTTCCCGCTTTTCGCTCGATGCTCCGGTTGTTTGGCTCGCGGCAGGTCCGCAATCGGGCCACGCTCGGCGGCAATCTCGCCACCGCTTCGCCCATCGGCGACGCCGCGCCGCTGCTGATGGCCTTGGGCGCCCGGCTCGTGCTCGGGGGACGCGGCCAACGGCAGATTCCGATCGACAAGCTGTTCACCGGCTACCGGCAAACCTGCCTCAAGCCCGGCGAGATCATCGTCGCGGTGTTTCTTCCTCGCGGGCCGGCCTGCCCGGGCCATCGCCAGTTCAGCGCCTTCTACAAAGTCTCCAAGCGCCGCGAGATGGACATCGCGACCGTCGCCGGCGCGTTCGTCGTGGAAGTGGACGAGCACGGCCGGGTGGGGCACGCGCGGCTGGCCTTCGGCGGCGTGGCGGCGACGCCGATTCGCGCGCGGCGCGCGGAGCGACTGCTGCTAAACAAAGAGTGGAACGAACGCACCTTGACCCGCGTGCTGAAGCCCCTCGCGGAGGAATTCGAGCCGATCTCCGACGTGCGCGGCAGCGCGGAATTCCGGCGCGCGCTGGTGACGAGTTTGTTCGAGAATTTTTTTTACGACAGTAGGGCGGGTTTTGCAGACTCACGCGGTGGGCATGTCGGCTTTCCCCTCACCCCTGCCCTCTCCCCAAGGGAGAGGAAGACTTCGTTTCGTGTAGCTGCTACCGTGAGGTCGCGGGATGGTGAGGATGAAGGTCGGGTGTCGGGGTCGAGCTCGTTGCCGGATGACAATCCGGCCCGCGACCTCACGGTCGCAGCTACTCCCAGCGGGGATCGGCGGGTGGAGATGGAGTCGAGGAGCGCGCCCCACGAGTCGGCCCGCCTCCACGTCACGGGCGAAGCGAACTACGCCGACGACCTCACCGCGGGCCAAGGCATGCTCGAAGTCTGGCCAGTCTGTTCGCCCCACGCGCACGCGCGCCTCGTGCGGCGCGACGCGACCGCCGCGCGGAAAATGCCGGGCATTCGCGCCGTCCTGCTGGCCGAAGACGTTCCGGGCGTGAACGACACCGGTGTCGTGCGAAAAGACGAGCCGCTGCTTGCGGATCAAAAGGTCCAGTTCCACGGTCAGATCGTCGCGCTGGTCGTCGGCGATTCGCTGGAAGTGTGCCGGCGGGCGGCCGAGCAAGTCGTGATTGAATACGAGCCGCTGCCCGCCATCATCACCATCGAGCAGGCGATTGCGGCGCAGAGCTTCCACAACGAACCGAATTTCATTCGTCGCGGGGACGCCGCCGCCGCTCTGGCCAGCGCGCCGCACCGGCTCGAGGGCGAATTGGCGTCCGGCGGACAGGACCACTTTTATCTCGAAACGCAGGCCGCCTGGGCGCAGCCCGGCGAAGGCGGCGCGATGCGCGTTATCTCCTCCACGCAGCACCCCTCCGAAGTGCAAGGCGTCGTTGCCGACGTGCTCGACATGCCGGCCGCCAGCGTGATTGTCGAAGTGCCTCGCGTGGGCGGCGGCTTCGGCGGCAAGGAAACGCAGGCTGCCGCGCCCGCTGCGCTGGCCGCGCTTGCCGCACACAAGACCGGCCGCGCCGTGCGCGTGCGCTTCAATCGCGACCAGGACATGGCGCTCACCGGCAAGCGCCATCCGATCCTCGCGAAGTTCCAGGCGGGCTTCGACGCGCAGGGCCTGCTGATTGCGGTGAAGGCCGAACTGTTCTCCAACGGCGGTTGGTCGCTCGACCTTTCGCAAGCCGTCACGGATCGCGCTCTGTTGCACCTCGACAACGCCTACTTCATCCCGCACGCCGAATTCCGCGGGCAGGTGGCCAAGACGAATCTCGCGTCGAACACTGCGTTCCGCGGCTTCGGCGGGCCGCAGGGGATGCTGGTCATCGAGGAAATTTTCGACCGCGTCGCCCGCCGGCTCGGCCTGCCGCCCGAGATCGTGCGCGAGCGCAACATTTACCGCGGCGCCGGCGAAACGAACACGACGCCTTACGGGCAGGAGATCGGCGACACCCGGCTGCGGACCCTGTGGGACGAACTGAAACGCACCAGCGACTTCGAGACGCGCCGCGCCGCGCTGGCGCAATGGAACGCCGCAAATCCGCACCGCAAGCGCGGGCTGGCGATCACACCGGTGAAGTTCGGCATTTCGTTCACCGTGACGCACCTCAACCAGGCGGGAGCACTCGTGCTCATTTATCAGGACGGCTCCGTGCAGGTGAATCACGGCGGCATCGAGATGGGGCAGGGCATTCACACGAACATCCTCGCCATCGCCGCGCGCGAACTCGGCGTCGCGCCGGAGCGCATCCGCGTGATGCCCACGAGCACCGCCAAGGTGCCCAACACGTCGGCCACCGCCGCCTCGGCCGGCACGGACCTGAACGGCGCGGCGGTGCAGAGCGCATGCGCGACGTTGCTGGCGCGGCTGCGGCCTATCGCGGCCCGGCTGCTCGCGCCCGCCCTCGGGAGCGAGCCGCGAGCCGAGGAGCTTTGCTTCGCGGAGGACTCTGTGTTCACCGCGCAAACCCCGCAGACCCGCGTGCCTTTCGCCCAGGTCGTGCAGCGGGCCTGCGCCGAGCGCGTGTGCCTCGCGGCCACCGGTTATTACCACACGCCGGGCATCGCGTGGGACCGTGCCGCGGGCCGGGGCCGGCCGTTCCACTACTTCGCCAACGGCGCCGCCGTCAGCGAAGTCGAGGTGGACGGCTTCACAGGCATGATGCAGGTGTTGCGCGTGGACATCCTCCAGGACTGCGGCGATGCCATCAACGCCGGCGTCAACCGTGGCCAGATCGAAGGCGGCTTCGTGCAGGGCATGGGCTGGCTGACGTGCGAAGAATTGAAGTGGGACGCCGAAGGCCGCTTGCTGACGCACTCGCCCGACACTTACAAGATCCCGTCCTTCGGCGACGCGCCGCGGGAGTTCCGCGTGAACTTCCTGGCCGGCGCAACGCAGCCCAATGTCGTCCACGGCAGCAAGGCCGTCGGCGAACCGCCGCTGATGCTCGCCCTTTCCGTGCGCGAGGCCATTCGCGACGCCATCGCGTCCTTCGGCGCGGCGCCGGACGAGATTGCCCTCGCGTCACCCGCCACCAGCGAGGCGATCTTCATGGCCATTCAACACCAGCGTCAGCGCCCGGCCGAGGCAGTGCCGGCGCAAGGCGCGCGGAGTGCAACAAACTTTTTTGGCTTGAAAAAAGAAACGCCTTGCCGATAGTGTATCTATTGAACAGCGGCGCAGGAGGCCTTAAAAGCCCCTCCGCAACGTTGAAGTTCTTTGGAAGCATTGGTCGATTTTACCCTGCCATGTTCGTGCTTTAGAAACTGAGTCCTTGAACCGTAGTTAAAACGAACACGGAACCCTAACTTCGCCGGCACACGACAGGCCTTAACTGGAAGTCGAACGCCTCCGATTCGGTTCCACCTGAACATAGGTTGTTCATGGAATAGTTCTCACACGGCATTACGGTGGGGTTTTTTATTGCCAGATTGGATTGGGGATTCGCAGGGAACCGCGCCTAACCTGGACATTTCATACCTTCCCTGCTGCCGTCGAAGCCACGCCTTATGAACACCCCGCTTTAGCGGGGTGTTCGGACGGGGCGAGACGAGAAACCGTTTCAACGGTTTCTCACACCCGGTCGAAACCGTTGAAACGGTTTCGACCACCTCCGACGCGCATACACCCCGCTGAAGCGGGGTGTTAATGAAACGGGCGATTCGGCACACGAAACGGCTGTGAAAAATCCGGTCTAGCGGTTCAACGATTTAACGATTCAACGATTCGGCGCTCCAGCAAGCATGAATTCCCACTCGCCAAACTGTCCCAATCACCCTTCAATCTCCGCGCAATCAATCCACAACCATGAAAGCCACGCTCGCCCTGCTCTTCCTCGCTTTGTTCGCCCTCACCACCGCGCCCGCCGCGCAGCCCAAGCCTCTCCGCGTCCTGCTCATCACCGGCGGGTGCTGCCACGAGTACGCCAAACAGAAGGACGTGCTCAAACTCGGCCTCGAAGCCCGCGCCAATGTTGAGGTCACCCAGGTCCACACCAACGACAGTTCGACCCGCGCCCGCTTTTCGATTTACGAGAGCGCCGACTGGGCCAAGGGCTACGACGCGGTCATCCACGACGAATGTTCCTCGGATGTGAAGGAAATGCCCTATG
>CAZZAQ010000010.1:3634-12892 GCA_964652165.1 uncultured Bifidobacterium sp. | reverse complement strand
GCCGCCCACAGCGGGGGCGTGGCCGCGGTGAATCTTCATTGCGCGATGCACTGCTATCGCACGGGCACGGACGACTGGTTCAAGTTCGTCGGGATCCAGTCCTCCGCGCACGGCCCCCACGAACCCATTGCCATCCAGTTCGTCGATCGCGAGCATCCCACGACGCGCGGCTTCGACGACTGGACCACGATCAAAGAGGAACTCTACAACAACGTGAAGCTCTTCCCGACCGCGCACCCCCTGGCACGCGGCAAACAAATCGTGAAACGGAGCGATGGCACCGAGAAGACGGATGACTTCGTGGTGGCCTGGGCCAACGATTATGGAAAAACCCGCGTCTTCAGCACCACCCTCGGCCACAACACTGCGACTGTCGCCGACGCCCGCTACCTCGACCTCGTTGCCCGTGGCCTCCTCTGGTCCTGCGGCAAGCTGGGCAACGACGGCAAGCCCCTGCCGGGCTATGGCCCACCTGGCAAAGCCGCGTCCGCCGCGCCCTGAATGGACGATTCCAATCGGTTCGTGAAGCAGTTTCTTGAGCCTCCTCGTCGCCAATAACGCCTGGCTCCTGCTCGGCTGCATCGCCGTCGGCGCGGCGGCCAGCATCTGGCTGGAGCAGACGAACCGATGGGCGGCGAAGCTGAGCGGACCGGTCGTCGCGCTGCTCTTCGGCATGGCGCTGTCGAACACGCGCCTGCTGCCCACCGAAGCGCCCTCTTATGACATGGTCGAGTCCTACCTCGTGCCCATTGCCATCCCGCTGCTTATCTTCCGCGCGAACATCCTTCGCATCCTGCGCGAAACCGGCCCCATGTTCCTCTGTTTTCACATCGCCAGCGTCGGCACGGTGCTTGGGGCGTTCCTCGCGGCGTTCCTGTTCCAAGGTGCGTTCCAGCGCGTGCCCGAAGTCACCGGCATCATGACCGGCAGCTACATCGGCGGTGGCGTGAACTTCGTCGCCATCCAGAGGACCTACGACGTGGCGCCCAAGCTCGCCGGTTCGCTCATGGTCGCTGACAACTTCATCATGGCCGGCATGTTCGCCGTGCTGCTCGTCATCGCCGGGAGCCGGTTCTTCCGCCGCCACTATCCGCATCCCCACTCGCTGGCCGGCGACCGCGAGGACGTGACCGCGCTCGCCGCCCAATACTGGCGGCGCAAGGAAATCTCCCTGCTCGACATCGCCCGGGCGCTGGCCATCGCCGTTGCCGTCGCGGCGGTCTCCATCGAGCTGACCGAACTAATCAAACAACAAATCTCCTCGCCCATCGGCCGCTCGATCATCGCCAATCCTTACGTGCTCATCACGATCCTGTCCGTCGGCATCACCACCTCGTTCCACCGCTTCACGGAAAAGATTCAGGGCGCGGAGGAATTCGGCATGTACTTGCTCTATCTATTTTTCGTCGTCATCGGACTGCGCGCGGACCTCGTGCAAGTCGTGAAGCATGTGCCGGTGCTGTTCCTTTTCTGCCTGGTCATGGCGGTGACGAATCTCGGCTTCACCCTCGCCGCCGGAAAACTGCTCAAACAGAACCTCGAGGAGCTTCTCCTCAGCGTCAATGCAACCCTCGGCGGCCCGCCGACGGCGGCGGCGATGGCGATTTCGCGTGGCTGGTCGAAACTCGTCGTGCCCGGCCTGCTGGCGGGCATCTGGGGCTACATCATCGGAACGTTTGTCGGCATCCTTGTGGCCGAGGCACTGATGAAGCTCCAGGGGCACTGACCCTTCAGCGGGGAGACCGCCCGATTGAAAATCAAGATGGCGATTCGGAAGCTCGTGAACAGGGGTGCGTTCGGAAAGCCGAGGTGGTTCACACACCGAGTCGCCACAGCGCACTCACAGGCATCGCGGTCAGATTCTGTCCAAACGGCAGCAGCTCCGAGCCGGTGAATAGCACCACACCGCGAATGAAGCGCTGCCGCGTCTCCGCGGCGAGGACCTTGAGACCTTTGAAATCGTTAGCGGTCACCGTGGAGCTTGCTTTGACCTCGATTCCCACCAAGCGACCACCCGATTCGAGCACCAAATCAACCTCTTGCTGGGCATGGGTGCGCCAGTGGAACAACTGCGAATGCTCTTTGCTCCAGGCGATTTGCTTTCGCAGCTCCATACAGACAAAATTCTCAAGCAACCGCCCGAAGATTGACGGATCTTCCACAATCCGCTGTTCCGAGGCGCCCAAGAGGTGGGCAGTTAAACCTGAGTCCGAGAGGAATACTTTGGGCATCTTCACGAAACGCTTGCCGACGTTCTCGGACCAGGCGGGAAGCTCCTGGAACAGGAATACGGTCTGAAGCAGGCTGAGGTACCGCTTGAGCGTGGTTTGGGCGATGCCCGAGCCACGCGAAAGGTCAGCGGCGTTTAGAAGCCCACCGGCGCGAGAAGCAAGGATTGAGAGCAAACGAGGCACGGCGGTGATGTCCTCGATCCGGGAAAGGTCGCGGACATCGCGCTGGAGGATGGTTGTCAGATACGAGCCAAACCAGGCCTTTCGTCTCTCGGTCGATGTGCGCGTCATGATCTCCGGAAAACCGCCGCGAATCACGCGTTGCCGAATTTCTTTGCGTTCGTCCCAACCGTCGAGCGCTCTTAATCTGGGAAGCGAGGCTCCAAATACAGTGTCCACGAATCTTTCCTGCACCCCCTCGATCTCCCCTTGTGAGAATGGCCAAAGGGTAAGTACTTCCATGCGGCCGGCGAGCGAGTCGGCAACTTTAGACAAAAACAGGACGTTGGCCGAGCCGCTGAGCAGGTAGCGCCCAGGCCGACGATCCCGGTCCACGGAGGCTTTGAGCGCAAGGAAAAGTTCCGGAACCCGTTGGACTTCGTCGAGGATCAGCGGCTCCGTGTAGGAGCTCAGGAATCCGGCCCCGTCTGCCTTCGCGGCAGCCAGGATGTTGGGATCATCGAACGTCAGAAAGCGACGATTATCCTTCTGGAACTCCGGCGCTTGAATGAGGGTGCTCTTGCCGCTTTGCCTGGCTCCAACGAGCAGCACGACCGGGCTGTCGGCAAGCCCGGCTAGAATTGGCCCCTGCAATTGTCGCCTGATCACGGGCGATTTTTAGCCGACCGATGGATGAAAATCAACCATTCGTTGGACGAATTTCATCCGGGAAAACAAGTCATTGCTGCATAGGCATCCCGCAAGGTGGCAAACGCCGGAAATCCTCTCCTTTCTCCGGTGGATTTTGCACCTCGATCGATAAAGTCGATCAAGTGTTTTCCGGCTCTGAAGATCGATCAAAGCGACATGAATCGCAACACCTGCAATTCCTTCCGGAAGAGAATCTGGATTTCGTTCTGGTCGAAATGATAGTCCAGCGGCGCGCGCATCTCGTAGTGCTCCCACAGGACGCGGCCATTCGACGGTTTGAGCCGCTTGATGCGGATGTGCGGCGGTATCGCGGTGGCGAGCTTGACCCCGCCCATGATGCCGCCGCCGTCTTCGCCCTGACTGGACTCGACCGTGTAGATGTACTTGCCTGAGAGGTAGGTGACCAGACCGTCGTTCTCCGTGCGCCAAAGTGTCTTGCCCGTCTTCGGATCGACTTTGAGCACCAGCGTGTGGGTCTTTTGCGAGATGTCGATTTGTCGCGAATAACGGAGGCTGTCGGGGCTGGCCGTCGAGGTGTTCACGTAGATCATTCCCTTGTCGTCGAAAAACAGGCCGGCAATGCCGACTGAAGGCAGGCGCCAGCGGGCGTTGCCGGTCGCGCGCTCGAAGGCCGTGAGCACGGCTGCGTCGAACAGATACAGCGTGTCGCCGCGCTCGACGGCCGGACCGGCGCCGAACGCGCCCTCGCCCTCGAAGCCGCCGCCGGTAATGTCCGAAGTCAGCTTCGTCTGCCACAGCTTCTTGTTTTTCTTGTCGAGAACGAGGACGGCCTTCCGGCTGGTCACCAGGTCCACCGTGTCCAGCGGAATGAATCCGGGCCGGCCGATGACTTCGCCGGTCCAATCGGGCGCGCCCGGACGGCGCAGCGTCGCCTGGTATCGGCTTTCGTCCTCCTCGACGGTGTCGCCGATGGATTCGCGCGTGATTTCGTTCAGGATTTCGTTGGCGATGTCCAGGGTGGCAGCCTGATTCACCGGGCCGTCGAGGGCGGATTTCGCCGGCGCCTCTTTCATCACCTTTCGCGTCACCGTGCGGTGCTCGACGAGTTTTGAACCGAACTGCAAATAACCGTCACGGGTGGGAATGACACGCAGCTCGTCTTCGTCCGATAAGCCCGCGCCGGCCAGCAGGCTTGCGAGCACAGCGGGGTCGAAGTCGTTCAGCGCGGCCCGAAGGCGCTGCTGATTGGCCGCGGCCGCAAGCGTGGCGGGAAGCGCCAGGCGGTTGGGCAGCGGCAGGTTCTCGATGGCGGGATCCAACTCCCGGGCGCCGGGCAGAAGACCAATGCGGGCCAGCAGATTTGAGGAGACGCCGGCGCGGGCCAGCAAGTTTGTGGGCGCGCCCGCGCGGGCGACGCCGTTGCTGGCCGAACGAGCCAGCCCGGCGGGATCGCCGCCGCCGGCGAGCAACGCTGCGGGGCGCGCCACCGTTTCGGCCCGGGTCTCGCCACTGGCCAGGTCGATACGGGTGATTTCACTGCCGGTTTCGCTTTGCGCCATGAGGAGGAATTCGTTTCCACGGCGTGAAAGTTCCCGGGAGTCCTCGTCGAGCGCGATTTCCTTTGCCGGCTTGCCGGTCTCCCAGTCGTAGCGGACCAGCTTTTCGGGCGACTGGACCCAAATGCCGTTGCCCGCCACGTGCAGGTGGAGCGCGGCGGCGGCCGATTCCAACATGTCCTTGGTCACTTCTTCGAGCAAGGGGAGACGAAAGTCGTCGGAGTCGGCGCCGTGCTCAATGGCATTCATGCGGGCGGCCACGAGGAGCTTTTGGGAGACGGCGGCCTCGTCGGCAATTTTGCGTTTGTCGATTAACGGGACGGACCAGACTTCGCGTTTGGCCTTCGCGTCGTGGCGCGCCAACGTGCCGCCGTGGAGAATGATGAACTGACGTTGCGGACCGGCGTGAAGTTGGCCGGAGGTGGCTGCCTCGGGGAGCCTGGCCGAGAAAGTAGGTTTGGGCGCCGAGCCGAACCACGCGTACCAGAACCAGACTCCCAGCACGAGCACAAGGCCCCCAGCGATGGCTCCGGCAGTGCGTCCGAGCTTGCGCCACTCCTTCCGTTCGGCGACCGACTTCTGGCCTTCGCACTCGGGAATGGCGATGCCTTGCGACTCGGCCTTGTGCTTGCACAACGGCGAGCAGACCCATCCAAACAGCGCCATGCATTGCGGGCAGATGGGTTTCTGGCAGACGAAACAGCGGCTCGTCGTCAACTGCCCAAAGTGCTTCGTGCAAAGCTGCGACACCTCGCCGGCGGGCTGAACTGCAGGCGCGACGGCGGTCGCAGTCCGTTCCTGGACCGCCACGCGCGCGGCCGGCGCCGGGACCGCGAGGGCAGTGGCCACGGGAGCGGCAGACGGCGAAGGCGTGCCGGAAGGTAGAAGTTTGGCAACCGGCACAGGGGACGCGGACGCGGCGAGTAGTAGGGCAGGCGTCCCGCCTGCCCACGCGGGCGTCTCGCCCGCGCGGGCGTTCGCGGCCTGCGCAGGTGGGTGGACCGCCAGCGGGGGCGGAGCGGGGTGCGTTGCGACGGGGCCGGGAAGCAGCGTTGTGGCGCGGGCGCCGGGCTTGGGCAGCGCGCCGGTGGCGTGCTGGTGGATCAAGTGATTCACGAGCGACGTGCTGTTCAAGCCGCACGTTGGGCAGACGAACTGCACGGCGGCCGCCGCCAGTTCAGGCGTAATGTCGAATGAAAATCTTGCGCCGCACGCGCACTGAATTTTCACAGGGCTTCAGGGTTTGGGGTTGAGCAGGATGACGGTTTGCGCTGGCTTGAGGGAGAACTCCGCCTTCGGCCGGCTCATCTTGACGTCGCCGCCGACGAACAGAACATTGCCGCCATACTTGTGGTGATTGTTGCCGGGCGGCTGGCCGGTCGTGGAAAAGAGAAGGTCGCCTTTGTTTCTGGGCGCAGTGTTGATCTGCCGGTCGCTCATGAGGGGTTCGCCGGCGTCCACGGCGCGCAACCCCATGTAGTACGCGTAACTAATCCTGCGTCGCGCGAATGGCTCGCACTCGGGCAGCCCGGAATCCTTCCCGCCCGGGCAAATGAAGGATCCGGTCGCGACGGTGTACTGGGGCACCAGCAACGACAGCGGCGCCTCGCTGCTCTTGGCGCCGGCTACGATTGGAAACAGGCCGTCGTGATCGTTGGCGAAGAGCTCGAGCGCGAGATAGACCTGATGCAGGTTTTTCTGGCAGCCGGCCTTGTCCCGCTCCTGCCGGCTGCGGGAGCCGGAGCTACGCATCATGACCACCATGATCAACAACAGGGCCAGGACGATGAGCAATTCGATGAGCGAGAAACCCCCGGCCCCGCCTCGGGGCGCCGCCTGCCAGGCCGCACCACGCCGGCCGTTCAGACGCAACCTCTCGGAGGGGCTTATCACAATTGACCTTTAACCGAATCGCGCCCCTGCGGCAATGCGATTCTCGACGGTTCGATTACGTTTTACGTTTTACGTTTTGCTCCTTCCGTTCCACTCTCCCCGCCGATGAACAACCCCATCATCGTCGCCCTGGACGTGCCCACGGCGGACCGGGCACTCGCTTTGGCCGAAGAGGTCGCGCCCGTGGCCGGCGCGTTTAAGATTGGAAGCGAGCTGTTCACCGCGGCCGGGCCGGATATCGTGCGGCAGATTCGTGACACGGGCGCGGCGGTGTTTCTCGACCTGAAGTTTCACGACATCCCGAATACCGTCGCAGGGGCCGTGGCCAGCGCCACCCGGCTCGGCGTGCAGATGCTGACCCTCCACGCCAGCGGCGGCGCGGCGATGATGGAAGCCGCCGAGCAATCCGCCCAACGAACCGCCCAGCAGCTTGGGCGGCCTGCGCCTTTGGTGCTCGGCGTGACCGTGCTCACGAGCATGGACGGCAAAGAGCTTGCCGCAGTGGGACAGCCCTCGAACGTCGGCGAGCAGGTCGAGCGGCTCGCGACACTCGCGGCCGCCGCAGGCTTGCGCGGACTGGTCTGTTCGCCGCTCGAGATCGCCGCGCTGCGCCGATTTTTACCGGCGTCCGTCCAACTGGTCACGCCGGGCATTCGCGGGCCCGGCGACGCGGCGGGCGATCAGCGGCGAACCTTGAGCGCCAGGGAAGCCATCGACGCCGGGGCAGATTGGCTCGTCATCGGCCGGCCGATTTGCGAGTCGCAAAACCCGCGCGCCGCGGCGGAGAAGATTCTGGAGTCGCTACAGTGAAAGCCATCCGCGTTCATCAATTCGGCGGGCCGGAGGTGCTCCGACTCGAAGAAGTTCCTGTGCCCAAACCGGCCGCAGGCCAGGTGCTCGTGAAACTTCATGCCATCGGTGTAAATCCTGTTGAGACTTACTTCCGATCCGGGTCCAACCCGAACCTCAAGCTGCCGTGGACCCCCGGCATGGATGGGGCGGGCCTCGTCGAAGCCATCGGCGAGGGCGTGGCGGGCTTGAAGTCGGGCGATCGCGTCTACACGTCCGATACGCTCACCGGTTCCTACGCCCAGTTCGTTCTGTGCGAGGCTCGCGGAGTCCATCCGCTGCCAGAGAGGATTTCATTCGCCCAAGGCGCGGCGCTCGGCATCCCGTACGCGACGGCGCATCGGGCGCTGTTTCACCGCGCCCGCGCGCTGGCCGGGGAAGTCGTGTTCATCCACGGCGCCAGCGGCGGGGTGGGCCTGGCCGCGACGCAAATCGCCCGCGCCGCCGGCCTGACGGTCATCGGTTCGGCGGGCACCGACTCAGGTCGGAAACTCGCGGCGGACAACGGCGCGCACCACGTCGTTGACCATCGCGCGCCGGGCTACCTCGACCAAGTGATGAGCCTCACCGGCGGTCGCGGCGTGGACGTCATCCTCGAAATGCTGGCGAACGTGAACCTCGGCAAAGACCTTCCGCTGCTGGCCAGGCACGGGCGCGTCATCGTCATCGGCAGCCGGGGCACGGTGGAGATTACGCCGCGCGACCTGATGAGCCGCGACGCCGACGTGCGCGCCATGACGTTGTTCAACGCCACGCCCGCAGAGCTCGCGGGCATCCATGCCGCGTTGGCCGCCGGCCTGGAAAACGGCACGCTGCGCCCCATCGTCGGCCGCGAGATGGCGCTGGCTGACGCGGCGAAAGCTCATACCGCCGTGCTGGAGCCGGGGGCTATTGGAAAGATCGTTTTGAAGCCCTGATGGACCCACCGTCGGGGGCGCGGCCTTCCAAGGCCGCGCGGAGTTGAAAGACATCCGGAAACTCAGAGCATTGAGTATCTGTTCGGTGTAGCTGCGACCGTGAGGTCGCAGGTGGAATTCACAAGCCGGAATGAAAACAATACCGTTGTCCAAACTGCCGCGTCCACTTCCCGCGACCTCACGGTCGCAGCTACGCTAGAAGCGCGCGGCCTTGGAAGGCCGCGCCCCCGCATCGCTCTCAGACCCTCCCGGTGCCCACCGAATCCGCTGCCGCTGACTGATAAGCGAACACTGGTTACTGATTACTGATTACTGATTACTGCATACTGATTACTTTTCCCCGTTTCCTTCATCCCAGCGGCCATTCCGCCGATAAACCCCTCAGGAACACGTCATGAAAACGCTCCTGAGTCTCCTCGCGCTGGCCGCCACCCTGACCGCCTCCGCCCAACAGCCCAAACGCTGCGTCACCTGCGGCGTCCCGGTCGGCGCGACCTACTACAACTTTACCAGCCCCACGCTGGGCTCGAACCAGCCCGCGTGCGAGCCGTGCTCGAAGCTCACAAACCGCTGCGCCATTTGCAAATTGCCCGTCCTCGACACGGCGCGCAAACTCGAGGACGGCCGGTTCTTCTGCGACCGCGATCTCCGGACCGGCGTATTTGACGTGATGGAGGCGCGCCGTGTTTACGAGGAAGTCCGCCGCGAAATTGCCAGCATCCTCGCCGGCTACGGTCCGTTGCCGGACGGCAACATCACCGTCGCGCTCGTCAACGGCGCCGAGATCAAGAAGCTCCAGCAGACCCTCCCTTCCGAGCACGACGGCAAAGGCACCCTTGGCCTGACGCGCACTGAGTCCGTCGGGCGAAAGAACTTCCAGCATCGCATCCATCTCCTCAGTGGCCTCCCGCGCAACCGCCTGGCCGCCGTTTGCGCCCATGAATATACGCATGCGTGGATTCACGAGAACGTGCCGGCCGA
>CAZZAQ010000010.1:0-3624 GCA_964652165.1 uncultured Bifidobacterium sp. | reverse complement strand
TCGCCTACAAGGTCATGGTCCAGCGCCACGACGAGCAACAGAAGAAAATCATTCTCGACAACGCCTACACCCGCGGCCAGGTCAACGCCTTTATCGAGGCCGAGCACCAGCATCGCTTTCATCGCGTGGTAACCTGGCTTCAGACCGGCGCCGATGAATCGCTCTCGCAGACCAATAAAGTCCAGACGTTAGCCGGCCGGGAAGACGATTCCTCCGGGCCGAGTTGGACCCCGCCGCCGCCCAGCGTGCCCACGCGAGTCCCGGATACGCTTGTCCTGAAAGGCATTTCCGGCGCGGCCGTGCACCGTTTCGCGCTCATCAACGACGCGACTCTCGCGAAGAACGAGGAAGGCAAAGTGCGCGTCGGCTCAACCAACGTCGTCGTCCGGTGCCTGGACATCCGGGCCGCGTCGGTCGTGATTCAAATCAAAGGGGACGCCCGGCCCACGGAACTGTTTCTGACGAGCAAGGACTGATTCGGCAGCGTGAGGTTGGAACACTCATTGTTTCCGACTGAGGCCAACCGAGCCCGGCTGTTCCTCGCACCGCCGGCTCGACGTGACGCGCACATCGGGACTGTAGCGCAGACAGCCTTGTCTGCTGTTTCGCCGACTGCCAGTCGGCGGACGTCCCGGAGGCGAACGGACGTCCAGTTCGGTTCGCAGGTTCGCGGGTTGGCAACCCGCGATACAGCAGGCTGGGCAGCCTGCGCTACAACGCCAGCGGCACGCTGGAATGCGTGAGCCGCGGTGGGCCTCTGCCGCCTCGCACCTTAGGCTGAATCCTTGGGTATGAAGCGCCCGAACTAGAAGAGCCGATCCAGAAGGCGGAACGGCAGGGTGATAAGGTACAGCAAGATGAGGATGATCAGGCATAGCCAGACTTTCCACTGTGCATACCAGCGCTTTTCATTCATGCCGGTGACTCCGTTCTAATCGATAACCAGAAACTCGTTGCTCCCGAGCAGTGCGCGCGCAACGCTCGACCAGGCGCGGAGCGACTGCGCTTCCGCCGGGATCCCATTCGTTCGTAATCTTGTCCGAACGGCATCGAGGAAAGCAAGAGTTTCGCGCACCTCGTCGGGACGCGCCCGCCGGGCGAAAGCAAGTTGATACGCCCGCTCCACACGGCTCCTATCCTCTTCGCGCTCCCTCAGCAGCCGCCGTGCAAAAGCCGCGGCCTGTTCGTGGGCGAACTTGTCGTTCATCGCGAAAAGCGCCTGCAACGGCGTCGTCGTCACGCCGCGCTCCCCGGTGCTCGCATTCGGGTCCGCGCCGTCGAAGAGCGCCAGGTACGGGTGTTTCCGGATGCGCTGTTGCATCAGATAGACACTGCGCTTCCTGGACTCATAGACCGCGTCGAACGGGGCGTGTTGGGTGAACGCCCATGTGTGCTCCGGCGGAAACGGATGCGCGCCGCCAGGCGCCTGATCCAATTCCCCGCTGACCGCCAACAATGCGTCGCGAAGCTGTTCCGCGTCGAGGCGGCGGCGGGGGTAGGGGGAGAAGTATTCAGTAATCAGTGAATCAGTATTCAGTGAACCAGTGCCGACCGTCGAATAGAACCTTCCGTCGGCCGCCACCACCCGACCCGCGGCTGCGTCACTGAATACTGAATACTGATTACTGATTACTGAAGCTTGCTGATACGCCGCCGAGTTCAAGATCAGCCGGTGCACCGCCTTGAAAGACCATCCGCTCTCAATGAAGCGCGACGCCAGCCAGTCGAGTAACTCGGGATGCGTCGGGCGACGGCCCTGGATCCCGAAATCGTTCGGTGTGGCGACGAGGCCGCGCCCAAAATGATGCTGCCAGAGGCGATTGACCATCACCCGCGCCGTCAACGGATTCGTCGGGGCCGTCAGCCAGCCGGCCAGCTCGAGCCGGCCGCTCCCGAGGCATCCGGCCGGCAGGGTTTGTCCGCCGAGGATCTTCAGGAATCCCCGGGGCGCTTCCGCTCCCGGTTGAGAAGGTTCCCCGCGAAGCTGCACGCGCGCGTTGGTGCTTGCGCCCTCGGCGACGGCGTAAGCGGTCGGCACGTCGGGCGGCGACGCCAGCAATTCCGCGCGCCGCTTCTTCGCGGCTTCGAGATCGGTGTTCGCAGCCTCGGTGCTCAAGCCTTGCTTGTGAAGCGTCGCCGCTTCCTTCTCCAGCCGCGCGATCTCGGCGCCGGCGGCCTCGAGCGCCTCTCGGAACGGTTTGGTGCGCGCCTCAAACTCCGCCTGCGGCACCAGCGGCACGAAGTTCGCCTGTCGATTCTTGACCTCGGACCCTGGATGCGGGTAGCGCGTGGAGCTGAACACGCCGTACAGTCCGTAGTAATCGCGCATCGTCACCGGGTCGTGCTTGTGGTCGTGACAGCGGGCGCAACTCAGCGACTGGCCGAGCACGGCGCGGCCGATTGTCTCCAGCGTGTCCTCGATGGTCAGGTGGGGAACTCCTTCGCCCGAGCCGAAGCGGCGCGAGAGGGCGATGAAGCCGGTGGCGATCGTCTGCTCGTTCCGCACGGCTTGCGAGCTGGCGGGCTGAAGATCCCCGGCGATTTGCTCGCGCAGGAATTGGTCGTAGGGCTTGTCGCTGTTGAACGAGTCGATGACGTAGTTGCGATAGCGGAACGCCTGCGGTATTGGGAAGTCCGAGCTTTCGCCCGCCGTGTCCGCATACCGGACCACGTCGAGCCAATGCCGGCCCCAACGCTCCCCGTACTGCGGCGTAGCCAGCAGCCGCTCGACGAGGCGCTCGAAGGCGCGGGGCGAAGTGTCTTTAAGGAAACGCTCCACTTCCTCAGGCGTGGGTGGAAGGCCCGTCACGTCGAACGTCGCCCGGCGAATGAGCGACCGTTTGTCCGCGGACAACGCGGGCAAGCGTCTGTCAGATTCGAGCTTCGCGAGAATGAAGCGGTCCACGTCATTGTTCGGCCAGCGCCGGTGCCGCACTTCAGGAGGCCGTGGATCCGACACCGGCTCGAATGCCCAATGGAGGTTTGTCACGACTGCCGCCGGCGTAGCGTCGCTTCCCAGGGCAGCACCCTGGCCGGCCAGCGGGCTTAACGCCCCGACCAGCACCAATCCGAATGTCCTCAAGCTCTTGAACACGTCGCTGAAACCGGGATGCCAACAGATCGCGGTTTGTAACACTCAAATTAGGAGTGCGCTCCGAGGCCAGCAAGCGGAATCCCATAGTGGGCCAGCCGACTCGGCTGGCGTAGTCCTGCAAGCGACTTCGCTTGCAGTAATCATCGGGCGGAGTCGCCCGATGGACTTTGACAGGCGAGTCGCCTGTCCCACTGCCAGGTCCGCCTTGTCGCACGCCTTGGTGTTGAACATCCCTTGCCAAGCGCGCGTCTCTTTCGGACAATTCATCGCATGATGAAGCGACACATCGGACTCGTCCTGGCCGCGCTGCTCCCGTGGCTGGTCTCCTCCTGCACCCGAGGAGAGGCCGCGAAGGGCCACGCCGTTTACCAGGTCAAGGGCGTCGTGCGCGAAGTCATGGCAGAAAAGAAATCCGTGACCGTCGCCCACGAGGAAATTCCCGGTTACATGGAGGCGATGACGATGGATTTTTCCGTCACCAACGCCGCCGAACTCGTCAACCTCCGCTCCGGCGACGTCATTACTTTCCG
>CAZZAQ010000009.1:15254-18324 GCA_964652165.1 uncultured Bifidobacterium sp. | reverse complement strand
CCAGTCAAAGTCGCCATCAATGGATTTGGCCGCATCGGCCGCCTCGTCTTCCGCGCCATCGCCGAGCAGGGCCTTCTCGGCAAGGAACTTGAGGTCGTCGCCGTCGGCGACATCGTTCCGGCCGACAACCTCGCCTACCTCCTCAAATACGATTCTACTCAAGGCCGCTTCAAAGGCACCGTCAGCTCGCGCGTTTCCACCGAAGCCATCGCCAAGGCCAAGGCCAAGGCCGAAGCCGAAGGCAAGAAGTTCGAGGAACCCGATCACGACATCCTGATCGTCAACGACCGGGAGATCCGTGTCGTCAGCGCCAAGTCGCCCGCCGAATTGCCGTGGACCCCGCTCGGCGTCGAACTGGTCATCGAATCCACCGGCCTCTTCACGGGAGAGGCGCCGTTCATGGAGATCGACCCCAAGACCAACGGAAAGGTCGCGGTGCTAAGAAACGCTTGCCACGGGCACTTGCTGGCGGGCGCCAGGAAGGTCGTCATCTCCGCTCCCGCCAAGGGCGAGGACATCACCCTCGTCATGGGCGTGAATCACGACAAGTACGACCCCAAGACCCACAGCATCATCTCCAACGCCAGTTGCACCACGAATTGCCTGGCTCCGCTCGTTCACGTCCTGCTCAAGGAGGGTTTTGGCATCGAAGAAGGGCTGATGACCACCGTCCACAGCTACACGGCCACGCAAAAGACCGTGGACGGCCCCAGCAAGAAAGACTGGAAAGGCGGGCGCAGCGCGGCCATCAACCTCATCCCCTCCACCACCGGCGCCGCGCGCGCTGTCGGCCTGGTCTGCCCGGAGGTCAAGGGCAAGCTCACCGGCATGGCCTTCCGCGTCCCCACGCCGACGGTCAGCGTGGTGGACCTCACCGTGCGCACCGTGAAGGAGACCAGCTACGCGGCCATCTCCGCCGCGATGAAAAAGGCCAGCGAAACCTACCTCAAAGGCATCCTCGAATACACGGACGACGAAGTGGTAAGCAGCGACTTCATCCACAGCCCCGCCTCGTCCATCTACGACGCCGGCTCGGGCATCGAGTTGAACAAGCGCTTTTTCAAGCTGGTAAGCTGGTACGACAACGAGTGGGGGTACAGTTGCCGGGTCGCCGACCTGATCGAATACATGATCGGGCGCGGGTTTTAGCCCTAGCGGCTCCGCAGTCGGGCCAATTCTGGAGCGGCCCGAGGACTGCATCCCGATTCAGAATCGGGAATGTGTTTAGCGTAGCTGCGACCGTGAGGTCGCGGGCTGGATGCTCAGACGGGAACGAAGTCCATTCCAATGCCCGATGCCCAATGTCCCCGCCCCGCGACCTCACGGTCGCAGCTACGCTAAGCGGATTCAGAATCGGGGCTGTGGGTCTGTGGCTCGGCGGCTCAGTCGAAGGCGTGGCCGGCGCAGCAGAGGACGTTCTTCACCTTGTGGCGAACGAGTTCCTTCACGGCCTTGCGGGCCGGACCCAGATACTTGCGCGGGTCGAACTCCTTCGGATTCTCGAAGAATACCTTGCGGATGGCGGCGGTCATGGCCAGGCGCAGGTCGGTGTCGATATTCACCTTGGTGCAGCCGGTGCGGCGGGCCACTTCGATGTCCGCTTCGGGCACGCCGGCGGTGTCTTCGCCCAGCTTGCCGCCGTACTTGTTGATTTCGGCGGGGTACTCCTTCGGGACGCTGGACGCGCCGTGAAGGACGAGCGGGTAGTCGCCCAGGCCGGCGTCGCTGAGGGCCTTCTTGATGTCCTTGAGCCGCTCGAGGTCCAGATGTTGTTCGCCTTTGAACTTGTAAGCGCCATGGCTGTTGCCGATGGCGACGGCAAGCGAGTCGCAGCCTGATTCCTTGACGAACTTCACCGCCTCACCCGGGTGCGTGTAGTGGCCGCCCACCGAATAATTCCCGCCCTCCTCGCCTTTGTCGAACTGATCGCCGACGAGGTGCCCGAGTTCGGATTCGACAACACAATCGTGCTTGTGGGCGTACTCGACAACCTGGCGGGTGATATCGACGTTCTCTTTAAACTTCTTGTTCGAGACGTCGATCATCACGCTGGTGAACCCTTCGTCGATGCATTCCTTGCACAGATCGAAGGTGTCGCCGTGATCGAGGTGGATGGCGATGGGGATGGTCGAGAGGCTCACGGCCGCTTCGATGAGCTTCTTGAGGTAGACCGGGTTGGCGTACTGGCGGGCGCCCTTGGAAATCTGGAGCATCACAGGCGCCTTTTCCTCCTCGCAGGCCTCGACGATGGCCTGGAGCAATTCCATGTTGTTCACGTTGAAGGCGCCGAGGGCGTACTTGCCCTTGAGGGCCTTTGCGAACAGGTCGCGGGTATGGGTCAGTGGCATAGCTTCAGGTTCTACAAGCGTAAGGCCGGCCCCAACGGGCCGCGAACCGGGAGTGATGATAAGTGCCGAATCCGAAAAGCAAACAAAATTCCGGCCGATCCCGGCCGCCGAAAGTCGTGCCCGGTTAATTTGCTTGCTGTTGCGCGGGCCAAACCCCTAATGATCTCCCTCCCTTATGGCCGCCCGAAAAAAAGCCGCCAAGCCGATCCGCAAGCCCTCCCGGCCTGCCAAAGCAGCGCCGTCCCGGACTGGGGCTGCGGCCAGGGCCGACGCCGAGTTTGACACGGCCCATTTGCCGCGTCCCGGCAGTGTGCCGCGCGACGCCGATGCCGCCAACCAGCCCGCGCCCGCCGCTCGCGACCGCGGCACCTACGACGGCGACTCGGCCATCAAGCTCTACCTGCGAGAGATCGGCCAGGTCGCGCTCCTCACGCCCCAGGAGGAAATCGAACTGGCGGCCCGGATCAAGAAGGGCGACAAGAAGGCCCGCGAGCACATGATCAAGGCAAACCTCCGGCTCGTGGTGAAAATCGCCCACGACTACGAGGGCTTCGGGCTGCCCTTGCTGGACCTGATCAGCGAGGGCAATATCGGACTGATGAAGGCCGTCGAGCGGTTCGACCCTTCGAAGGGCGGCAAGCTCTCGACCTACGGCTCGTGGTGGATCAAACAGTCCATCAAGCGCGCCTTGGCCAACCAGTCCAAGACCATCCGGCTTCCGG
>CAZZAQ010000009.1:0-15244 GCA_964652165.1 uncultured Bifidobacterium sp. | reverse complement strand
GTGCATCTGGTGGACAAAATCTCGAAGATGCGCCGTGTGGCGTTGAAGCTCCAGGAGGTGTTCGGCCGCGAGCCGACCGACGAAGAGTTGGCCGAGGAAATGGGCATGACCGCCAGCCGCGTCGCGCAGATGCGCACGGCCGCCATCCGTCCCGCCTCGCTCGACGCGCCCATTGGCGACGACGAGTCGAACAACTACTCTGAAATCATCCCCGACGAAAACGCCAAGACACCTTACCGGCAGCTTGAGGACCAAACCGTCACCCGAATGCTCCAGGAACTGGTCACCACGCTCGATACCCGCGAGGCGACGATTCTCCGCTACCGCTTCGGACTGGACGGCGGCCCCGAGCGGACGCTGGAGGAAGTCGGCGAAAAGTTCGGCGTCACCCGGGAGCGCGTCCGGCAAATTCAGAACATCGCGTTGAACAAGCTGCGCAAGATGATCGAGAAGCTCGAAGCCAAACAGAAATAATGGCCCGGAGGGGATTGCCGATTGCCAACCGCCAATTGCCGCCAGGCAATCGGACATCGTAAATCGTAAATCGTAAATCCAATGTCTCTCGCACCCGTCGAAGAAATCCGCCGCGCGATCCGCAACATTCCCGACTTCCCGAAGCCGGGCATTCAGTTCAAGGACATCACCCCCGTGCTCGCCAACCCCGTGCTGTTCGGCGGAACGATTGATTTGCTGACCGCCGGCTTCAAGCGCGGCGACGTGGATTCAGTCGTAGGCATCGACGCGCGGGGATTCATCTTCGCCGCCGCCGCCGCGCTCAAGCTCCACGCCGGATTCGTGCCGGTGCGCAAGAAGGGCAAGCTCCCGTACGACACACACGAGCAGAACTACGATCTGGAATACGGCCAGAGCACGATTGCCATCCACACCGACGCCGTGAAGCCGGGCGCACGGGTGTTGCTCATCGACGATTTGCTCGCCACCGGCGGCACAGCCGAGGCGGCGGCCATTCTGCTCCAAAAGGTCGGGGCGAAAATCCTTGAAGCCACGTTCGTCATCGAACTCAGCGCGCTCAAGGGCCGCCAAAAGATCCAGCACTGCCCGGTGCGTTCGCTCGTGGTTTATTAGTCAATCCACCCTCAACGCCTGCTCCAGGAATTGGCCGAGATGCGCCAGCACCGTCGTGTCCTGGACCACCAGCGTCGCTCCGGCCACGCGGGCTTTTTCCTGGGCGACTTCGTTCCGGGCGGAAGAAAAGGCAATCACCGGCACGTGGCTCGTCGCGGCGTTGCCGCGGAGATCGGTAATGGCGCCGCTGGTTTTGTCGAAGCGCGGCTCCAGATCCACGAACACCACGAGCGGCTTCTCGCGCTCGGCGGTGGACGCCAAATCCGCGGGATCCGGCACCGGCAGCACTCGATAGCCGAGATCCTTCAGCTTGTGGAGCAATTGGCTGCCAGGCAGCAGCTTCTCGTATACCAGCAGCGCCAACGGTCCCGTCATGGCGCCAGTGTGCTGGGACACCCGGCAAATTGCAAAATTTTCCCGTCGCGACCTCCTTCCAACGGGGAGCGATCCTGATCTGGCGGGCCGTCTTACTCACGGGCGCGGAAGAAAATGGTTTGGTTAGTATTGGGCAGGTCGAACACTTGAAAAAGATTGGTGAGGGATCCTTGCCATTCCACTCGCCACGACGTGGCCGTTGTTATGTTCGTCGTGGATTCCAGGCTGTAACTCATTTGCGGTATGCCATAAAGAGTCAGGGTCCGCTGGCCGTTGCTTTGGCGATGGTCCTTGGCATAGGCGCGCCGTTGGACTGCACAGCGGCCAGGCTGGAGATGTTCAGCGGGATGATAGCCGAGGTTTGGTTGGAGCTTGTAGTGAAGTCCAGGCGGCCGAGAGGCCGGGCGCCGATCAAGGACTGTCCCGCCGCCGCATTGTAGTGGATGAAGGAGCGGTTTGGCGCGCTCGGCTCAAGCGAGCCCGAGACATCGGGGGACAGCATTTCGAGAACGAAGTTCGTCGCCCGCCCCTCGGGAGCTTCCAGCAGAAAGCTCAGATTTGTCACACCGGCGCTGGACGTCATCGTAACCGGCACACTCCCGGATTGGCCGGCGCGCAGGACGGTCGCGCCGAGGGTTAACTCAAGGTAATCGCTGACGAGGACGCTGAAGTTGTTCGTGGCGCTCAATGGCGGGTCACCGTCGTCGGTGACGATGACTGTGATGAAGTTGCTGCTGGCGGCCTGCGCCCGGCCCGGCGCCCAGGAGAAGACACCACGGCTCGGATGGATGCGGGCCCCCGTGGGTGCTCCGGCCAGCAACTGGAAGGTCATGCGGTTGGCAGGGAGGTCAGGATCGATCACGGCATTGGTCACGCGAAGCGGACTGAGCACATAAGCAGTTTGGTTGGGCACAGGAAGGAACATCGGAGCGGCGTTCACTTCGTGGATGACGACAGTCACGATTTGCGTGGCCCTCAGGCTGGGGGAGCCGTCGTCGGTGACGATGACTTGGATCGTGTTCGTGCCGGGGCCTTGCTCTTCGGTTGGAGTCCAGGTGAAGAAACCGTTGGTGGAATTGAT
Source organism: uncultured Bifidobacterium sp. (assembly GCA_964652165.1). Taxonomy (GTDB): domain Bacteria; phylum Verrucomicrobiota; class Verrucomicrobiia; order Limisphaerales; family JADJPG01; genus DASTLJ01. The sequence goes on along the minus strand of CAZZAQ010000009.1, from coordinate 12,702 downwards.
CGTCGCGCCGGCGGGAGCTGCAGGCGCGAGGCTGAAAGTCAGATTGTTCGGAGGCACGTCAGGATCGGTGGCGGGGATGGACATGGCCAGTGGCGTGCCTTCGTCCACGGCTTGCACCGGAATGGACGCTATGACGGGCGGGTGGTTGACGACCAGGACGCTGACGAACACCGCCGGCGAAGTGGCCGTTGCGCCGAACTGATCGGCGGCCCGGGCCACCATCCGGTGGCTGCCGGGCGGCGGGTTCGTCCACGCGATGGTGAAAGGCGGCTCGAAGGATTCGCCGATTTTGTTGGCGAAGTCGAACAGCTCCACTTTGACGATCGGGCCTTCGCTGTCGCTGGTGGTTACCGTAAAGTCAATGGTCGCCGGCAGGATGAAGGTCGAGTTGTTGGTGGGGCTGGTCAGGGCCACCATCGGTCGCGCGTTCGACAAATACTTGAGGATCACATACTCATCCGCGCCGGATGCGGCCGACTCGCCGGCCACGTAGACGCCGCCCGTGCTGTCCACCGCGATCGCCCGGCCGTGGTCCTCAAGGTGGGCGGGCCCGTCATAGCGCGCGGCCCAAAGTTGGGTCCCATTCGTGGAGTACTTCACCGTGGCAATGTCATTTGTGGTGAACGCGCCGCCGTAGGAGCCGCCGGTCACATACACGTTGCCTATGCTGTCCAAGGCCAAACCAAAGGCGAAATCGTTGTCGTTGGCAGGGCCGTTGTAACGCGCGGCCCAGAGCTGATTGCCGTTCGGCCCATACTTCACCGTCCCGTAATCGAACGAGATGGCGGTGCTTCCAAACGACTGGCCTGTGACATAGACATTGCCCGCGCTATCGAGCTTGAGATCGAAGGCGAAATCGGTGCCGTTGCCCGGGCCGTTGTAGCGGGCGAGCCAGAGCTGGGTTCCGTTCGTGGCATACTTGATGGTCGCGTAGTCGCTGGCCGTCCCGGAACCAAAGGAGCGGCCCGTGACGTGGGCGTTGCCGGCATTGTCCACCGCAATGGCGAAGGGGATGTCAATGCCGTTGCCGGGGCCGTTGTAGCGGGCCACCCAGAGCTGGGTACCGCTGGGGCCATACTTGATTGTGGCGTAATCGTTGGTGGTGGCGCTGCCGCCATAGGAATAGCCGGTGACATAGACGTTTCCGTCGTTGTCCACCGCGATGGCCTCGCCCACGTCCGTGCCGTTGCCCGGACCGTTGTAGCGCGCGAGCCAAAGCAGGTTCCCGTTGGGTGCATACTTCACGGTGGCATAGTCCAGGCCGCTGCCGACGCTGGTCACATAACCGATGACATAGACGTTGCCCGAGCCGTCCACCGTGACGGCAAGGCCCACGTCTTCCCCGTTGGCGGAGCCATTGCGGAGCGCGTCCCAGAGTTGATTGCCGTCGGAGTCGTACTTGACCGTGGCGATATTGAATCCCGTTGCCGGCCCACCATACGAATCGCCCGTCACATAAACATTACCGTCGCTATCGACGGCCAAAGCCCGGCTGTCATCATTGCCGTTGCCCGGCCCGTTATAGCGCGCGCTCCAAAGCAGACTGCCATCCGGGCTATACTTCCTGGTCAGGTAGTCGTTGTAACTCGAGCCATAGGAGGAGCCCGTGAAGTAGGCATTGCCCTGGCTGTCCACCTTGATGACGACAGACTGGTCATTGGGGAACTGGGACCCGCGGACACGGTCCTGCCAGACCTGCCGCACCTCCGTACGGACCGTCAAGCGCGCCACGACACTGGTGACCGCGTACAGGTCGTTGGTGATGACGACGGTGTAATCGCCGGCATGGAACCCCAGGACATTGGTAAACAGCAGCGTGGCTCGCGTGGCGCCCGGAACCGCCGCCTCATTCCGGTACCATTGATAGTGGGCAGGGAACCCAGCAACCGTGACGCGGAACTCGACTTGCTCACCCACGACCGCGTCACGCGACCGTGGCTGCGCCGTGATGACCAATGGCGTTATTGTATTAGAATACGATAGCGTTACCGGCCCTTGCGCTCCGCCGTAGCCGTCGACGGCAATACGGTACGTTACGCCCGGTTCCGAGAAGAACTGCACCCGGCTTTGCAATCCAAAGCCAAAGTCATCGTTCTGCGCCACCTGCGTCAACGCATCGACCGATTCGCCCGTGTAAACGGCAAGCAATGTATCAAAAGTGCTGCCTGCGAGATCGATGGTGGCTAACCCCTCCAGGGTCATAGGCCATTCGTACCAAATGGAATGGCCGCCCGAATCGAAAGCATGATCCGGTTCATTAAGCTCCTTGGATGCCAGAAAAGTCGTCCCCGTGACTGTTCCGCTCTGGCCGGACAGCACTTGGGCACTCAAGAAGTTGTCGTTGGGTGGTGCGCCGGACACCCAGTTCAGCACTGTCGGCCCGTCGGCCCCGCGGTAACCATCGATGGCAATCCGATACACCTCGTCCTGCACTGCATCGAAGATCACGCGGCTTGTAAGGATCCCGTTGAAAAAATTGTTGTTCTGAGCCTGCACGGTGAGGGACGCCAGATCGGAGCCCGTATAAACCGCCAGCAGCGTATCAAATCCGCTGCCAAGAGTATCAAAGGCGACCGGACCGCTGGCGGGTGCGGTCCAGGAGTACCAGATTGAACTTCCGCCCGCGGTACCGGCGTGATTGGGTTCGCCCAATTCCGTGGTGGCGCCGCGATTGGATCCATTGGTCTGGCCAGAGACCCCGGTTAAGAGAAAGGCCTCAACGAAACTGTCATTGAGCGGCAGGGGTTGCCAGCGCAGGATGAAGTTGTTTCGCGCTCCCCCGGCACCGTCGAGGGCAAGGCGATAGACCGCGCCCTCGGTAGCCGTGAAGCTGACGCGACTCTGAAGGATTCCGCCGCCAATGTCATTATTGGAGGCGACTTCGTTGAGCCGATCCAGCGCGTCGCCGGTGTAAATGGCCAGCACAGTGTTCAAAGCACTGCCCTTCGTGTCGAACACTAACTGGCCGTTCTGGGGCGCCATCCAGGAGTACCAAACGGAGGCCGAGGCGACTTGAAGCGCATGAGCTGGCTCGTCGGCTTCCGCCGTCGCGCCGCGATTATATCCATTGGTCTGGCCAGAGACTCCGGTCAGGAGAAAGGCGTCAACGAAATTGTCATTTAGCGGCAAGGGTTGCCAGCTCAGGATGAAGTTGTTCCACTCTCCGCCGGCGCCGTCCACGGCGATGTGGTAGACCGCGCCGTCGGTGGCCGTGAAGCTGACGCTGCTCTGAACGATTCCGCCGCCGATGTCATCATTGGAGCCGACTTCGTTGAGCTGACCCAGCGCGTCGCCGGTGTAAATGGCCAGTACAGTGTTCAAAGCACTGCCCGACGTGTCGAACACGAACTGGCCGCTTCGGGGCGCCATCCATGTGTACCAAACGGAGGCCGTGGCGACTAGAAGCGCATGATCCGGCTCGTCGGGTTCCGCTGTGGCGCCGCGATTGGATCCGCCGATCTGGCCGATGACCCCGGTCAGGGGAAACGCGTCGGCGTCGGCGAAGTTGTCATTGGGTGGGCTGAGCAAATTCACGGCCACCCGGTAGTTGTCGGTGAAGATAATGCGGCTGGTGGGCGGGTTGATGGAGTTCTCACAATAAAGGTCAAGGTCGGTGAGGGTCGAGCTCGGAATGAATTCAAACCGCGTGGCGAACCCTGGCACAGGCGTGCCGTTGTATAGGACCAAGACATCTCCGGTTTGATAGTTCACCTGAATGGCAACATTGAACCAGGTGTTATACGGAAAGAAATTGGTCACCGATTCCCTCTCGACGCTGCCGTCAATCACAAGCTGAATCCTGCGGGCATTGGGGACGATCAGGAAACCGTAATCCAAATAAATGCCGTCGATGTATTCGTCGAAGCCCATCAGCCCATAAACCGATGCGTCCGCCGAATCGCCAGAGGGAACGAAAATATCGATTGACCCGCTTAGAATGTCATAGGCCGGTGGGCGCGCGGCAAAGGCGGCGAACAAGGCAGGCCACACGTACTGGTAATTGTTCACGGAAGTGCTGGCACTGGCTCGAAACCGATGAAACTGATTCCCGTACGGCGTCGCGACTGGCGACCCGAAGGGGTTGGCGTCCGCGGTGCCATTGACCACCACCTTGTTGCGGTCGTTCGACACAGGGGGGTCTGAAAGCCAGCCGTTCTGTGGGATAATATTCCCCGGCGTCCACGCCGGGCTGGCTGGAGCGGTCTCCCAACCAGTTTCATAGAGCACGATGGAAGGAACGCCCACTCCGCAGCAGGCCGCCCAGTTGAGCACGGTCGTTGCCCTGTCCCCTCCTTTATCATCGATGGCAATCCAGTACACCTCGTCCTGGACGGCATCGAGGAAAACCCGGCTCGTAAGAATTCCGTCAAAAAGATTAATGTCATCGTTCTCAACCTGCAGGATCAGCGACTGCAAGTCCGATCCCGTATAAACCGCCAGCAGCGTGTCAAATCCGCTGCCAACCGTATCGAACACCACCGGCCCGTTGGACGGTGCGGTCCAGGAGTACCAAATGTAATGCCCGCCAGGGTTGGCGGCGTGATTCGGTTCGCCCGGTTCCTTCGTTGCAAACTCAGTCGAGCCGTTCACTGTCCCGCTCTGGCCGGAGAGCACCTGGGCGGCAGCAAAATTGTCATTGGGCGGCGAGCTGGACGCCCAGTTCAGCCGCGTCGGTCCGCTCTCCCCTCCGTAACCATCGATGGTAATCCGGTAGACCTGGTCCTGGAGTGCGTCGAATGCCACCCGGCTCTGCACTCCGAAGCCGAAGTCATCGTTCTGAACGACCAGCGTCAACGCATCGACCGACGCGCCGGTATAAACCGCCAGCAGCGTATCAAATCCGCTGCCAACCGTATCGAATACCACTGGCCCGCTTGCGGGCGCGCTCCAGGAGTACCAGATGGAAAGGCCGCCCGGGTCGCCGGCGTGATTCGGTTCGCCCGGCTCTTTGCCCGCCCCAAACGTTGAATCGCTCACCTGACCGTTCGCGCCAGTGAGGATCCGGGCGTTGGCGAACAAATCGTTGGCCGGCTGCGCGTGGACAACGCCAGCGCCCACCGCGGCCAGGAAAATCCCGGCTGCCGACACGAGGGTGGCTCTGAGGGTGAAGAAGGAATTGGGAGTTGGGCAGGGAGTTTTCATAAGGCGCGATTGTAGCCATTATCTCCGCAACGAATGGACCGTGGGAATGCTAACAGGAAAACTTCGGAATTTGCCAGCCCAATTAGTGGGTTCGTGCCGGTGATGGCGCATCCTGACACTGCCCCCGGACCTCTCCCTCTCCCCGCGACGCAGAAGGGGGAGAGCCGGGGAGAGGGGCGATCTCTGCACTCAACGGCCCTCCTCTCCCCGGCCCTCTCCTCCCTCGGAGGGAGGAGAGGGAGTCCGCCGACGGCGAATGGGGGCAGAGTCAAGATGCGCCCCCGGCGGCGCTGCCGAAATCGGCCGCGACGGCCCAGTGCAAAGAAGTGGGCTTTCATCGGTTTGCTTTCGATTCGCTTTCGTCCAGCGCTCGATTGATGACGGCCGTCAATCCGCTCGCGCTGACCAGGCCGAATTTCACGCCCGAAACGTTCTGCCCGCTGTGCGCTGCAATGGGCGCCGGATTTGCCGTCGTCTGCGTCCATCCTGCGCGCGGCACCAGGCGGACCGGGAAGCTGCCCGAATCCAAAGCGGCGAACATGTAATTGCCCTGGTTATCCGTCATCGCCCACGGCTCGCGGGCGAGGGCCGTCGCCAGCCCATCACCTTCGGGGTTGTTCAGCACGCCGTCGCCGTTGAGATCCAGGAAGACGATCCAGCCATTGAGGCCGTGTTCCTTGTTATTCTGCTGGCCGTTGCCGTTGAGATCGTTGAAGACCTGGCCACTGATACTGATCAACTGGAAGAGGGCGAAGTCGCGGTCGGCGGCGGTCTGCCCGCTGGTCAGTTGCACGCCGTGCGAGCCGGCCGGAGCGCCGGGCGCACCCAGCCCGAGGCTGACCAACGTCCGGCCAATGTTGTTGTTTTCGTTGGATTCCCGCAGATGGTTGTCTGGGTCCACGACGGCTTCGAGCCAGTACTGTCCGGGCGCCAGACCCGCGATGTCGATCTGCTGGCCAGGCGTGGTGGGATCGTAGATGTCCTCCCAGCCGACCGAGATGCGCTGGGTTGTGCCGCAGCCAAAGCCACTGGCTTCCTGCGCGGCATTGGGCAACGTCAGGTCGTAGGGAGCGACATCCACCAGGCAGAAGCTGGTCTTCTGCCCGCCCGCGACGACTGCGCCCACTTCGGGCACCCCGTCGCCATTGCTGTCCGGCAGGGCTTGCCGCAGCGAATACCTGGCGTAATCGTCGAAGTGAATGTGACCGTGCTCCGGATGGAAAGTGAACGTGCCTGCTTCAACGTCCACGAATGAAGTCAGTGCCGTGTTCTGGTAGATGCGCTGATAGACGATTTGTGAGCCGTTACCGAGGTCCTCGCCCCCTCGCAGTTCCATCGGCCCCAGACCGATGTTGGGAGTCGCCTGGCCAAAGTGCAAGACGTCGCCGATGACGAACCAGTCGCAAAGACCGTTCGCCGGATCCACCGTCAGGTCCGGCACGAGGCCGGAGACGCCGGGGTCGGACGCAGGACCGCTGGAAACTTCGCCGGCGCACGGGAGGACGGAACGATCCAGGCTGGGAGAGACTTGCGTCCAGCCGGCCTCTCCGAAACCGAAGGAGAACAGATTCGCGGTGATGTAGATGCCCGGCCGAAGACTTTCGAAGGAGTACCAACCCGATTCGGTTGCGGGATCAATGATCCCATCTCCATTCAGGTCAATGCTCCGCGTGAGGTCAAAGCCAAAAGCCGTTCCCTGGTAATCCAGAAAGATGCGCTGACCGTTCACGCCCGGTTCACCGGCATCGTGTACGCCGTCGCCATCGATATCCACGAACATCTGACCGAGAATGGTGCCAAGGCGGGAGCTGGCCAGGTCCACATCCGTGCGCTGTTCACTCGGAGCGAGTGTCACGCCGATTGGGTTCGCGGGTGGTTGCGGTCCGACTTTGATCTCGATCGTGTAATCGCCCGTGGTCTCGGCAGGCCTTCCGCTGCCCGCGATGAACGGGTCGTAACGCTGATTGAAAAAGCCGGAGACGCCGACGTAGTAGGTGTCCGTCCTGTTCACGAAGAACTCCAGATGGGAATCGGTGCCCCCGCCAATGGCATCGTCGTCTTCGGCAACCGGATGGCCCGACGCCTCGAAAATGCGCAAGATCGAGTCGAGCGACGAGCCGAACGCCGCCGCGTCGATATCGACCTGGAGCACGTCGCCCGCGTTCATCTGCACCTTGAAAAAGTCCACATCGAGCTCGTGATAGTTATTGTCGCCGATCACGCCGCAGGCGATATAGGTGCCAGGCGTGGCGGAACTCAGGCCCGTGGGAATCGCCGTGGGGATGGTATCATTCCGCTCCCGTGGCGTCTGGCCGCACTGAGCCGGTGTGATAATCTCATCTGGTTCTGGCGCCGGCGGCGCAGTCTGGACCCAGAAGGCGGGCAACTCCTGTTGTACAAAATAAGTTCCCGCCGCGAGGTTTCGGAACGCGTAAGTGCCGTCACGCCGCGTCGTGTCGGTGTTCACGAGGGTGTCGCTGGCAGCGTTGAAACCGCCATCGCCGTTGTCGCGGAACAGGCGGACGACCCGGCCCTGGATGAGCCTGTCTTCGGCACTGGTCCCGTTGCCGGTCAGGTCTTCCACAACCCGGCCGCCGAGACTGGCTGTTGCCGGCTGCGCCGACACCTTCGATGTGATTGCAATTGCTGCCAGGAGAGTCAAAAGACTCGCGGCAGATTCCTGAGCGAATGATGTTGTTCGTTTCATTTGAGTTGCGTTCTTTTTCTGCGTCCACGGGGTACAGAGGAAAATCTGCCGAAGGGTTGGGAAGAATTTGAACGCATCCGATCGCAAGGAGTTGGCTAACCGCCATTTCTTTCCACGAACCGGAGCGCCGAGTTCCTGCTCGGCGCGGCCCAATCGCCGGATCGCGCCGAGCCGGAGCTCGGCGCTCCGACCGGGTTCATGGTCCCGATGCGCGATTCTGAGACCGTCGAGGCTCGCCATGAGCTTGAGGACACCACGGCCTGTAGCTGCCGACGTGAGGAGGCGGAATTCGTGGAAGCACGGTCCATCCGCCTCCTCACGTCGGCGGCTACGAGTGTCGGTGAGAACTGCGGGCCAGCCTGCGATCCGGATTGGTGACAGGACCGCTACGCGGCGCTACTTCGATGGCGGGTCAGTTGCGGGCGGCTTCGCGCCTGGCTTGCCCAACACTTTCTCCGCTTCAGCGCTGAAGCGGGCCATCTCCTCGTTTGACAGGTGGTTCGTTCGGATCCTGGATACGGCCTTGTCGTACCATTGCTGAGCCTGCTGCCGATCTCCCTTTTGCACAAGGGCCATCGCCAGAAATAACCACTGTTCCGGAGCTCCGCCCTCGAGTAGTTCCATCGCCTTGTGAAACGATTCAATCGCACTGCCCGGATCACCTGCCCGATACTGGGCGATTCCCAGGAGGCTCAAGTCTTCTCCCGATTTTGGATCGCGCTGCAAGCGCTGCGCGGCGAGCGCGATGGCACGACGGGGATCACGAAACTGGACAGCGGGACAGGTGGCCAGCATCCATCCCAGTTGCTGCTGGTAGCGGAGTGACTCGGGGTATTGAACTACAAGCTTGCCCATGATGCCGAGACTTTGGCGGAAGTCCTCAGCTCCTTCTTCCGATCGGCCGGTTGCTTCCAGCAGCACACCAAGATTATAGTAACTCCAGGCCAGATTGCTGCTGTCGACAGGTGATTCAGGCAGATCAGCCGCAAGCCTTTCTCGGATCGCCAGGCAGCGACGGAAGGCTTCCTCAGCTTCCTGCGTACGATTCAAGGAACTAAAGTAATCACCCAGAACCTCATGGGCTCTGCCGGCAGCGCGTCGGAGTTCGACATCATCAGGGAAGTCAACGATCAGCTGTTCGGCAATTTCAACAGCCTCTTGCTGCAATTGTGCGGCCTCGTCCCGGCGCCCCGTTTTCATCAGTAGATCAGCCAGGCTCACTTTGAGTTGTGCCGAAGATCGTCTTCGACTCACATCGCGCGGCGCTTCCGCCAGCAGTTTCCGTTCGAGTTCGACAGCTTCGTGCTGCAATTGGATGGCTTCGGCCCGGCGCTCGGTATTCATTAGCAGAGCAGCCAGACTGCCTTTGAGCTGCGCCAAAAAGCTTCTCAACTCCACATTCTGCGGTCGCTCGGACACCAGTTTGTTTTGGATGGCCAGCGCCTCGCGAAGCGTGGCTTCGGCTTCCGCCCGCTTTCCTGCCTCCACCTGCAATTGAGCCAGAAGGCTGAGAGTATCGGGCACGTTCGGATGGTTAGTCCCAAGCACTTTCTTCCAGATCGCCAGTGCCTCGATTCGCGTGGTTTCGGCCTCGGCCAGCTTGTGCTGCCGAGCGAGGGCATGGCTGAGGTTATAGAGAGAGTAGGCCACGCTGGGATGCTCGTTGCCCAGGAGCTTTCGTTGAATTGCCAATGCCTCGTGCTGCATGGCTTCGGCTTCCGCGGTCTTGCCGTCGTCACTAACAGCAGGGACCAGGCAGGCGAGGGACCTGGCCACCTCCAGATGCAGGTCGCCAAACAGCTTCCGCTTCAGGGCGAGCGCCTCCCGGCCGGCGGCCTCGGATTCGCTCCGCTTGCCTTTCCAGTAGAGCAACAGCCCCAGATCGGTGAGCGAGGTCGCCACGTCCGGATCTTCATTACCCAAAAGTTTCCTCCTCATTGCCAGGGCGTCGCGAAACAGGGTTTCGGCTTCGGATGATTTGCCCCGATACTGGAGGACCAAGCCCAGTTGGTTCAGCGAGGTGGCCACGTCCCGATGCTCCTTGCCCCATAGTCTGCTCCGCAATGCCAACGCCTCGCGATGCATCGCCTCGGCCTCATCATATTGGCCGAGCGCCCGGTAAACTTCGCCGATAGTGCTCCGCAATTCCGCCTCCACCTCTGGTTGTCCCCTTAAATCTTTGCCCACGCGCTCAACGGTCTTGTCCAAAATTTCCCGCAGCAGCGTCGTGTCACGGCCCAATGCGACCCCCGGGCCGACGCCTTGGAGCATTTCCTTGAGGAACGTCGCCACCTGCGCACTCTTCATGGCTTGGGCTTGCGCTTGCTGGCGCTCGCGATTGATGCGGTAGGCGGCGATGGGCGAGCCGATGGCCACGGCGAGAACGAGCAGAACAATCCCCGCCGACAGACTCGACACGACTGGATTGCGCCGGCACCAGCGCCAAGTCTTCTCCAGCGCGCCCACAGGGCGTGCCTGAATGGGCTCGTCCCGGAGGAAGCGGGCCAATTCTTCAGCCAGTTCGTGCGCTGTGGCGTAGCGCCGGCGCGGTTCTTTCTCCAGGCACTTCAGGCAAATCGTCTCCACGTCGCGCGGCACGCTCGGATTCCACAGGCGCAACGGCGCCGGTTCCCTCTGGCAGACTTGCTGCAACGTGTCCGCAAGCGTTTCCGCCGCGAAGGGCGGGCGGCCCGTCAGGAGGTAATAAAGGATCGCGCCCAGAGAATAGACATCGCTGTGCGGACCGACCTGGCCATGCTTGCTGGCGGCCTGCTCCGGCGGCATGAAGTTGGGCGAGCCGAGGACCTGGCCGCTGCGCGTGAGGCCCGAGTCGGATTTCATCTGCTTGGCCAGGCCGAAGTCGGTCACGCGCGGCTGGTCGAACAGGTCGAGCAGGACATTGGAAGGCTTGAGATCCCGGTGCAGGATCCCGCGCTGGTGGGCGAAGTGAATCGCTTCGGCAATCGTCTTCAGGTAGCGGGCCGCCTGCCGTGCCGGCAGCGGACCTTCGCGCACCACCTCCGCCAGGTTCCTCCCCTTGATGTAATCCATCGAGAAATACTGCTGGCCGTCGTGCAGGCCGACTTCGTGGATGGCGACGATGTTCGGATGTTGCAGGCTGGCGGCCGCCTGGGCCTCGGCGCGAAACCGCTCCACGTCCGCGGCGCTGGCCAGTTGGCCGGCGAGGATCGTTTTGACGGCGACAATCCGGTTCAAGCTCACTTGCCGCGCCCGATAAACCACACCCATGCCCCCGCGGGCGATTTCCTCCAACAGTTCGTAATCGCCGAAGCGGCGAATTTTTGGAGCCCGTGTGGCTGCGCCTGCGGCGATTTCAGGTTCGCCGGGTTGCACTGAGATTGGGGCATCGGTCACGACGCGCTCCGGATCATGGCCTTCGGCCTCGAAGGCGGCGCGCATCGCACAGGCCGGACAAAAGACCGTGTCGATCTCTGCCAGCAAAGTCGCCCCGCATTTTGGACAGCGTCCGGCTTCAGGCATAAACAGCCAGCTCAGTTTCTCGTTTCGCTCTCACTGGTTAGAGAGGAAAAAACGCGCCAGAGTTTGGCGGAATCTCCTACCCGCTTAACACCGCGATCAAGTGCCTTACTTCCGCATCAATCTCGTCCGCGCTGGGGACGGTGTGCGCGATTTCCGCGCGGAGCAGTTCGCGATAACGTTGCTTGAGTTGGTGCACTTCCCACTTGACGGTGCCCACGGCGACGCCGAGCCGGCCGGCGGCTTGCGCATAAGTGCCGGCGGCCTGTTCTCCCGGCAAAAACGTTTCCAGCGCCTCGAAGCGCTTGGTCTTGCCCGCCTGGGCATAGTCGTCCCGCAAACGGGCATGGGCGGCCTCCAGCACGGTCAGCGCCCAGCGACGCTCGAAGACTTTCTCCGCGGTCAATTCGTCCCTTGGCTCCAGCACGTAGCGGCCTTCGGCATCCTGAGCGTCGAGCGACAGGATCGTTCGCCCGCCGCCGCGTTTGATGGCGCGGGAGCGGTCGCGCTCATCGGCGAGAAAATGCCGCAGGGAGGCGAGCAGAAAGGAACGGAAGCGCCCCTTCTCCCGCCGCACATCGGCCAGGTAGTCCTTCTCCAGGAAGCGGGCGAAAAAGGCCTGGGTCAAATCCTGCGCATCCTCCGGGCTGCTTCCATCCCTGCGCACGTAGGCGTAGAGCGGATACCAGTAGGTGCGGCACAACCGTTCCAAAGCGTCCGCGGCCTGAGGCGACTCGGGATTCCCAGCCGACAACACCACGGACCAGTGCGTGGTGGTAAACTCCCGCGCTTTGGGAGGGATCGAATCGTGGTTGGAGTCGGAGAGCGCCATGACAGACCGACCGCGCTGTTGCCTGTAACGCCTAAGCTATTCGGCCGCGCAGGAATCTCAAGCCGCAATTCCGAAGGGTAGTGGTACCGTTTACGGTTTGGGTGGGGCGAGCGTCCTCGCGAGCCGGCTCGCGAGGACGCTCGCCCCACCAATCTGTCTCACTACCTTCCGAAGGCGCCAGCTTCACTTCCAAGGTTTCAATCAGTCGCAAGGCATAGTGGATCGGTGGGAGGGGCAGCCATGCCGGCGCGCTTGTGAAAAAATTCACAAATTAGCCTTGCGGCGGTTTTCGACGACGATTAGCGTCGCTTGGCTGCGATGCGGCGACATCGCGGCGCGCTTATGCAGACGAGCACCGAATTTGCCTATGACTCGAAAATCGAGGGCGATGTTGTCGTTACGCGTGTCGACTCCGCGCTGAACTGGTTTCGCAAGAATTCGCTCTGGCCGATGCCGATGGGGCTGGCCTGTTGCGCCATCGAATTGATGGCGGCGGGAGCGAGCCGGTTCGACATCTCGCGCT
>CAZZAQ010000008.1:11406-19415 GCA_964652165.1 uncultured Bifidobacterium sp. | reverse complement strand
GAAGTAGGTCGAAAGCTCCATCGGGCAGCGCACGCCTTTGGGCACGTAGCAGAACGAACCGTCGCTGAAGACGGCGGAATTGAGCGACGCGAAGAAGTTGTCGGTGTGGGGCACCACCGAACCCAGGTATTTCTTCACCAGCTCCGGATGCTTTTGCACCGCGTCGGTAAAGGAGCAGAAAATGATGCCCTGTTTGGCCAGGTCTTTTTGGAACGTCGTGACGACCGACACGCTGTCCACGACCGCGTCGACGGCCACGCCGGTCAGGCGCTTCTGTTCGTTGAGCGAGATGCCGAGCTTCTCGAACGTCTTCAACAGCTCCGGGTCCACTTCGTCGAGGCTGCCCAACTCCTTGCGATTCTTCGGCGCGGCGTAGTAGATGACGCTCTGGTAGTCCAGCGGCGGATATTTGGCGAACTGCCACGTCGGCTCCTTCATCGTGAGCCAGTGCCGATACGCCTTGAGCCGCCAGTTGAGCATGAACTCGGGATCGTTCTTCTTGGCCGAGATGAGTCGGATGACCTCCTCGTTCAGACCTGGCGGAATGGTCTCGGTCTCGATATCCGAGGTGAAGCCGTATTTGTACTCCGTGCTGACGAATTCCTGGATGGTATCTGTTGCCGTGCTCATCGTGTTTGGTCGTTAAATCGTTGAATCGTTGAATCGATTGCGACCGCGCCAGCGCATGAACGGGCAGGTCATTTCCGTGCTTTGGCTGCGCAGTCCGGGCAAAGACCGCGAATGGTGACCTCGAAGTGGTTGGGTCTGAATCCCCGCGGTATCGCCACGGGCGGCTCGGCCTCGTCCGTCTCCCGGTCGATGTCGTACGCTCCGCCGCACTCGTCGCAATAAAAATGATGGTGGGGCATCATGTTCGAGCAGAAGCGCGTGGCGGACCGGTCGTGATTGACTTGCCTGACCAGCCCGCAGTTCACCAGCGCATCCAGGCAATTATAGACTGTGGCGATTGAAATCTCCGGCATCCCTTTCTTGGCGCGGATGAAGACTTCTTCGGCCGTGGGGTGGTCCTTCTTGTCGAGCAACACTTTGTAGACGTGCTCCCGCTGCGGTGTCACGCGCAGCCCGCCCCGTTCGAGTTTCTCGAGCAGCACGCTGCCGCCACCACCGCTGCCGCCGTCGTTGGTTGCCAATTTCTTCATGCCTCAAGCGTAGGCCGCGAGGCAAGGTTGTCAAGATTTAGAATTATTCTAAATCAGCCGAAGTACGGACTCAGCACGTTCCTGGCCACGCGCAGCGCCCGCTTCCGGCCATCGAGCGTCTTGCCGAACGTGTCGTCCTCGACTTCGATGCACACTGGGCCGCGGTAGCGGGTCTCCATCAACGCGCCCATGAACCGGCCCCAGTCCATCTCGCCGTAGCCTGGGATGCGCGGCTGGTGCCATTCCAGTGGGTGAGCGAAAACGCCGACTTCGTTGAGCCGGTCGCGGCGAAGCCTTACGTCCTTGGCGTGGAAGTGAAAAATCTTGTCCTGAAACTCGCGCAGCGGGCTGGCCGGGTCCATCTGTTGAAGGACGAAGTGTGACGGGTCGTAGTTCAGGCCAAAATGCTTCGACGGAATGTCACTGAACGCGCGCCGCCAGATGACCGGTGTGGTCATCAAGTTCTTCCCGCCGGGCCATTCATCACCCGTGAAACGCATCGGGCAGTTCTCGATGCCAACCCGGACGTCGTGGTCCTCGGCGAACCGAATGAGCGGACGCCATGTCTTGAGGAAGCGCGGCCAGTTGTCATCCACGCTCTTCGTCCAATCGCGGCCGACGAACGTGTTCACGGTCCTCAACCCGAGCAGGGCGGCGGCTTGGATGACTTTCTTGAGTTGATTCACCGCGACCTTCGCGACGGCGGGATTGGGATCAAGCGGGTTCGGGTAATAACCCAGTGCAGAAAGTCCCACGCGATGTCGGGCGCAGAGGGCGCGCGTCTCCTCAGCGCGCGCCTTCGTGAAGCCATCCACGTCCACGTGTGTGACACCGGCGTATTTGCGCTCGGCCTTTCCGACGGGCCAGCACATCGCCTCGACGCAGGCGAAGCGTTCCGCCGCGGCGAAGGCGAGCACTTGATCCAGATTCAGTTCGGGCAGGATGGCGGAGACGAAGCCGAGTTGCATGGGAGTGGAGTGCGTTCAACAGTTGGTCACAAGCGGAGGCTTTCAAAAAACAGTGGGCTTGCCAATCCCAACCGCCGCCTTGGCCCGTTCAACCAAACAACAGCAGTTCAACCACGAATGGACACGAATTGCAACAGACTTGGAGCGAAGCAGCCTCTCACCCAACGGGTAGGTCTCAATGCGATTCCCCATTCGTGTCTATTCGTGTCCATTCGTGGTTCGAAATTTCATTCGACATTCCACGAGCCGAATTCGGTTCACTCAGTTCCGACCGGCAACTTGACCGTCATCGTCGTGCCATGGCCGGGATTGGATTTTACGGTGACTTCGCCCCTGTGCGTTTCCACGACACGCCGGACGATGGCCAGGCCAAGGCCGGTGCCTTGCGGCCGGGTCGTGCTCAAAAGGGAGGTGAACGCCCGTCTGCACTGCTCTTCGGTCATGCCGATGCCGGTGTCCTTCACTTCGACCGCGACGTGGGTCGGTTTGCTGTTGCGCCGGGGCGCCAGCGGACGAGTCGTCAGGGTTAGCCGGCCTCCATCGGGCATGGCCTGGGCGGCGTTGAGCATCAAGTTGAGGAAGGCCTGCTCGAGTTGCACGGGGTCGGCCATCAGCAGCGGCAGGCCGGGCGCCAGGCGGTGGATGAGTTCAATGCGCTGGGCGCGCAACTTGTGGCGCGTGAGCAGGCCGAGGTCGTCGATGAGCTTGTTCACGTCCACGGGCGCCGGTTTCGGCTCTGTGCGGCGGGCCA
The DNA here is from genome assembly GCA_964652165.1 of uncultured Bifidobacterium sp. Taxonomy (GTDB): domain Bacteria; phylum Verrucomicrobiota; class Verrucomicrobiia; order Limisphaerales; family JADJPG01; genus DASTLJ01. The sequence continues at coordinate 16,536 of CAZZAQ010000008.1, read as the reverse complement.
GGTCGAGCACCTGCTCAACAATCTGGTTCAGGTGGCTGATCTGCTGGCCCATAATGGCCGCGTCGCGGGCGCGCGGGTCGTCGGCCGGGAACTGCAAGTCGAGCGAGTGATAAAGCATCTTCATCACCGTGAGGGGATTGCGGATCTCGTGGGCGACCTCGGCGGCCAGCAGGCCCAGCGCGGAGAGTTGTTCATTCTCGCGAAGCTGCTCCTCGACATCGACGATGCGCTCGTAGAGCCGAGCCTTCTCGATGGCAATCGCGGAAAGCTCGGCCAGCGCGGAGAGGATGCGGACCTCCTCATTGGAGAAAACGTGCCGAGCGCCAGTGTAGACGCTCAGCGCGCCGATGACTTCGCCGCCGAACAGCAGCGGCACGCTCAGCAGCGACACCAGCCCTTCGCGGCGCGCCACGTCTGCGTGGGCGTAACGGGCCGAAGTTTGCACGTCCTCGACCTGCGTCGGCTTCTTGCGGCGCATGACCATGCCGAGCAGGCTCTCGCCGACGGCGAGCCGGGGCTTTTTCAAGTAGGCGCGGCCGGCGCCGAAGCTGGCGCGCAGGTCGAGCCACTCGCGAGTATCGTCGAGCATCAGCAGGGACGACATCTTGCCGCCCATGAGTTGGCAGGCCTCGCGGGTGACCGCCTGGAGCGCCTCATCCAGGTGGAGCGTGGAGTTGATGGCGCGGCTGACGTTGGCCAGCGACTCGAAGAGCCGCGCCTTGAGCCGGAGTTGTTCGTAAAGCCAGGTCGTGTGGATGACTTTGGCGGCCTGGACGGCGAGGGCCTCGAGCAGTTCCTGGTCCGCCGCGCTGAAGGCGTCGGGGCGGTCGCTGTCGACGTTCACGACCCCGCGCACTTCGCCTTCGACGGCCAGCGGAACGGCGAGTTCGGAACGAACGGCCGGCTGGAGCATCACGTAGCGGGCATCGGCGCGCACGTCGCTGACGCGCGCGGGCCTGCCGGTGCGGGCGACCCAGCCGGTGATGCCCCGCCCGACGCGCAGTTGCATGTTTTGCGCGCCGGCAGGCAGGCCTTGCGAGGCCTGGATTTCGAGCAAACCGTTGGTCGGATTGACCAGCGCGATGGAGCCGCTCGAGGCGCGCATGACGCGGACGGCTTCCCGCAGAATCAGTTCGAGGGCCTGCTGGGAATCGAGCGTGGCGTGGATGACGTTGCCGATGTCGTTCAGGAGCGCGAGCCGGGCATTGCGCTCGCGGAGTTGGTTCAGTTCGTCGCTCATCGGACACGGAGGGTCAGCGCGATGCCGGCGGCGGCGAACAACCCGTTCGGAGCCCAGGCGGCGAGCCAGCCGGGGAGGAATTCGCCCACGCCCAGCCCCAGGGCCAGTTGGCGGAGCATAAGAAAACTGAAACAAATGAGGATGCTGCTCGCCACGCCGACCACCACGTTGCGCCGTCCGGACGCGGCGCCAAACGGCAGCGCGATGACGACGACGACCAGGCAGGTCCACGGCTCCGCCAGCCGGCCGTGGAGCTTGGTTTCAAGCATGCTATCCTTGCGGTTGCCGCCAGGGTGCAGCCGCCGGTAGTCGAGAATCTCCTTCACCGAAAGCTGCGCGCGCCGGACCTCTTTCAGGCTGTTGATCCGCTTCATCTTAATCTCACTCCGGATCTGTTCGGGCGTCTCGGTGAACTCCGGCACCGCGAGCGTGGCGTATTGCCGGCTGCCTGTCTCCGCGCCGCCGGGAGCAAAGTCGCGGAGGTGGACGTTGGTGAAGACCCAGGTATTGGTTTCCCGCCAGCCGCAATCGGCGGTGAAATTCACCCGCGAACCGTCGGCCTCGGCCGTATCCACGTGCACGCCCCGCATGAGGAACGGCTCCTCCTTGTGAAACGCCTCGATGAACCAGTTCCGGGTTTCCAGCCCGCTGACAAATCCCAGCTTCGGCTCCCAAACCTGCTGTCGGGCGGGCGTGCCGGACTGGTAACGATTCCGGATGTCTTCGGCTCGCTCGGTGCTGCGCGGCGCCCAGAGTTCATTGATGGCGAAAACGACCAGGCTGAGCACAAAACCCACCACCGTATACGGCATCGCAAGGCGCATCAGGCTCACGCCCGCGGCGCGGATGGCGGTGATTTCCTGATGGCGGGCCAGGTTGGTCAGCGTGTAAAGCAGCGCCAGCAGCAACGCGACGGGCATGATGATGACGATGAACTCCGGTGTCTTGACGGCGTAGTACTCGAGCACGTCCACCGCCTGGAGCCGCAGCTTCTGGAGATTGGCCAGCTCGTCCAACAGGTCGAACGCGATGAAAAAAATCAGGAAACCGCTCAGGCAATAGGCAAACGGCCCCAGCAGCTCGCGCAACAAGTAGCGATCGAGCAATCGCATTGGATCGGCAGGCTAGAGGAAGCCCTTGTGGCGTGGCAGAAAAAAGTTTGGCGGATGGGCTTGCGCCCTTGTGCAATTGGCATTTGCGCTTGCCCTGCCTTTCAAAAACCCCATAGTTGCGCCGCTCGTTTGGTGGGCGGGGTCGTAGCTCAGTTGGTAGAGCGTCTCGTTCGCAATGAGAAGGTCAGGGGTTCGACTCCCCTCGGCTCCACCACTCAATGAAATCAAGTGTTTCGTGACTGTTCACCGGTTAGTGGCAACGCGCAGTGGCAACACGTTTGCCCGTGTCATGCTCCCTGAGTCTCATCGGCCAGAGGCGAGAAAAGCCTCGGCGCTTATTCAATAATCGGGCATGAACCCTATCGAAATTTCCGCCTTCCTCACCGCCGTCTCTCATGCGATTAACGCAGGCAAGGCCCTGATTGATGCGCGGGACCAGATTAAGCGCACTGACGCTCAACTCGAATTCAATCGGGCACTGGTCGAACTACAGGAGAAGCATCTGTCATTGATTCAGGGCTATCAGACGTTGCTGGCAACGAATGAATCCCTCAAGCAGGAGCTTGCCAATAATGAGAAATGGGAGCAGGAGCGGACCAACTACAAACTTGAGAACGTTGGCAACGGGGCGACGGTGTACTGCCTTGATCCAGAAAAAGCATCGGGTCAACCGTTGCATTGGCTTTGTCCCAACTGCTTCGAGGATCGCAAGAAGTCGATGCTCCAACGAACGGTGAAGCCGGGCGTATTGGGACTGTTCAAATGCAACAGGTGCAAGTCGGAAGTCATCGCCCAATGGGAGCACCCTTCACCAAAGCGTGAACAACCGATGGCGAGAATTAAGCCGGTCCCGATAGTACCCCCAGGGCCGCCCCCCGGACCGCGTCCCAAATAAAGAATCGCAAGCAATGACTTGGCTAGAGATTGCAAATGAGCTTTCCGACCTAGAATACAAGCTCAGCGAGGCAGCAGGAGTTCTGAAAGATCAAAACCTTTTTTCGGATAGGGATTTGGTAGCTTTGGAGCCTGATAACCGGACAATCGTTGACGCTGCTTGCCGATTCTTTTCAAAGAACGGCTCTTGGCCGCAACTGACGCAGCAACAGGCCGCTTTGGCTTACGTCCGATTGGCCTATGCTTCCGCTCTTGCGGGCATTCTTGTGGACAGGCACCAAGAATTCTCCGTCCACGGGCGATTAGATCGGTCCAAGGCAGAAATCTTCGATTTTCTCCTTGTTGATTATTGGAGAATTTTCGGATTTGCGCGATGGAGTTCCGCATTTTCAAAATAGGACACTACCCGCCGTCGCACAGGGCCGGGCCACTTAGTCGCGTCGCGGGTAATTGTCCGGGGACCAACCTTCAAACGCTTCGATGCTGCGGATCGTCATCGTCGCGCCGCCCCACTTCTTTGGCGAGGGCATCTTGTGTCTCGCGGCGAATTCCCGGAACTTCTGCCGCTCCCGATCCCGCGGACGCACGTACTTTTTCGTCGCCATGAGCGCCGCGTCTATGGGCCGAGGCGACGCGACGCAAGCCAAGTCAGCGCCGAGTTCGCCGGATTGCAAAAACGCTGACGCTCTGCATACTCAAGGGCGTGCAATCACCCTGTCCCGCCGAGTGCGACCCGATGGATTTGAGCGAAGCGATTTCGTTTCGGCGCGACGGATGGATCGTCGAGGAAAAATTCGATGGCATCCGCTGCGTTGTGAACCTGTGCGGCTCTCCGATGGCTACCGGGCGCATCTTCTCCGAAGGCCGCATGAAGCCGCTCCGCAGTCAGACCGTGGCCCAGGGCTGGCATCCAAGACTGGCAGGCACCGTGTTCGACGGCGAGCTTCTGGCCGATGGCGGTTTCCATGTATTCGACTTGCTGGTTTTTGACGGGCAGGACTTGAGGCAGCGCCCGTTACGCGAGCGCAAGCGATGGTTGAACAGCGTTGCCGATTGGGTTCCCGGCCATGCCTCCACCGTGCGTTCGTTTCCTGACGTTTCCGCGATGGGGTCTTTCGGCGAAGGTGTCGTGTGGAAACGTCTCGGTGCTCCGTACGGGCATGACTGGTTCAAAGCCAAAAGGCGAGTGACCGTCGATTGCGTCGTTGCTCGTGTCTGGCCCAATGGCGTCGCGGAAACAGTCGGCCGTGGCAAGATCGTGGATTGCCCGCCGGACTTGAAAGCCGGACAGATCGTGGAGTGCATCGCGCTCAAAGTCTTCGCATCCGGGGCGCTGCGAAATGGCTGGTTTCTCCGCCTGCGCGATGACAAGGCGGCGCAAACAGCGCCAGCGCCGAGTTGATCGTCGCCTGAATCGCCCGCGTTTGCCCAGCCTTCTGTTGGTGCAGAGTCGGCATCCGCTTCCGCCTTGAGTGTTGTTTTCGGCTCATAGAATCGTTTCGGAGGGCGGAGGTCTGTTCCCGTCGTAATCAATCGGCCTCGCCAGTTCGCGCAACGCCTCGTCCACTTCCTTGTCAATCTCCTGCGCGATTGAGGCTTCATCTTTCAGGTACGTAATCCTTGAGGCGAGCTTGTTGCCGATCCGCCGAAACTTCTGCACCGCCAGCAGGACAAGGTAGGCCCACTTTTCGTCAACCTCCTGGGTCGTAACGACCGACCTGTTCTCTCTGGCAATCGCGGAATCCAGAAGCGCGTTTCGCTTCAACAAATGCTCGCGCCGGGCCGCAGTAAGATCGCAACGATCCCGGTAGAAAACTACCAGAGCTTCTAGCGTCTCCCGCACGTCGCCCCCGCCTGGAAGGACGCCCTCGCGACGCAGTTGAT
>CAZZAQ010000008.1:10146-11396 GCA_964652165.1 uncultured Bifidobacterium sp. | reverse complement strand
GCCGTGCTCAAGCGCATCAAGCTCGCGATCTCTGTCCTACTCAGTTTCGATGACTCACTCATATTATAGAAAGGATTTTTTCAGGTCTGGCTTTACGACATTGAGGAACTTTTTGGAACCTTCAGACGGCAGGCACCCAGGAGGACCCGTAGCATTGGACATGCCTTGCTCGTCGCGCAAAGAAGGAAGCCCCCGGCCAGCATCGCCGGGGAGCGAGAGGCCAGGCCGAGGGCAGGGCAGGGCCGGGGAAGGCCAGGCCCAAAGGGGGGCCGCTCGCCTTGATGGCGCGTCAAAACGGGACGCACAGACGAGCGGGTTGTGTCTCCTTGAAAGTTGGAAGTCATTCACGCTGGCAGTTGCGGGTCATTCGAGACATCGAAAGAAGCACGGGCGCCCTGCAACATTTCCTTGAAGATAGCTGGCGTATTGTCGAGCACGGATGGGTTAATGAAATGCGCGGCCTCTTGCGCGAGGTACACCGCCCAGCGAAGCGCGATGGGATCGAGGGAGGCCGCGAAGCCGAACCAAAACAATGGGTGCGCTGCGCCACAGGGCGCGATCCGAAGTGAGTAGGCAAGTAGGCTTGCGCCGAGTCCAGCCACTACTTCTTCCGCTCGCTGGACCGCGCTGAGTGCCTCGAAAACTGGCGCCGGAGTATAAGGCAAGTCGCCCTGATTCTTTGGCGGACGAAAGCGCGAGACTCGCTGCCAATGCGCCGTGCTATGGATGGATTCGTGAAGCACCAACTCGCTGACAACCTCGTCTGAATTGTCGTATTGAAAAATTTCGATGCGATCCTGAATCGGCAAATAGCGTGCGCTGTCCTGCCGTAATTCATTTTTGGCGTTCAAATCCAACGCTGGCGCAGGACGCATCGTGCTTAACAGACATTTGACCGCCGCGAGTGGCGCGTAGCGAAGCGGGTCGATGTCTTCGCGGGTCAACAAAGGAATCCGGAGCAACATTTCTTCATCGGCGTAAAGCAGGACATCATGTCCAGGGCCGCCGATAAGCTTCAGCCCGCCTTGCTCCGCGATAGTGGCGCACGCGGGAATCATGATTCGGAATACCCCGACTTCAATTCGCGATCCGGCCGGTCTTCGATGAAGCCCGCAGTGAGGCGCGACGTGGACGTGACTTCGCCAGAATGCAAACGTGGCGGCAACGGCGGCGGGCAACTCAACCATTGACGCGAGCGTTTGATCTCCTCAACTGCAAAAGCTGGAATCCAGGTCGGGACATCCGACCTA
>CAZZAQ010000008.1:8725-10136 GCA_964652165.1 uncultured Bifidobacterium sp. | reverse complement strand
ACCTATTTTTTATTTGACCTATATCCCATCGCCGTCGCAATCGGAGCGCGGCGTCGCGGCGGCGCTCGAATTCCGCGCGTTGCTCCTCGCGAGCATCGAGTCTCTCTGGCGAGGCAAATCGCGGGCCGACAGAATAGGTTTCGACCGGCGTCAGCGGAAGCAGGGCGACCAGGCAACGCGGCAGTGGCGAGGCGCGGACTACGACTTCGCTTTGTGCGCCGCTCTCAAAAAGACATTCGAGCGACGCGCCAAGTAGTCGCTGAGCCTTCTGAATCATACGCGAATCGAGCAAGACATAGAAAACAGCGGCCTCGCCGGATTCGACATCCCAATCTTGAATCGCGCCAATCAAAATTGTTTCGCCGCCATTTAGGTTGCCGAGTTGCGCCAGGCGCACGACCCAGCCCGGACGGCTCGAAAACATCATGTTTTGCCGCTGTTCCACCGGTATCCTTTCGAGCGCGCCGAATTCCAGGACCGGGGCCTCGGGCGGTGCGGTGTGGAAAGATACGCCTGGCGTCAAAGCCATGCGAAAATCGGGCGCGCCGGACGGCTCGCAGTTTTTCGGCGGGCGATGACCAGGCAGCAAGCCTTGCGAAAAATGCGGCGGATGGTGTTGCCGGGCGTCGATCTCGGACTCGAACGCGGACGGCTCGCCGTAAATGGCCGGCGATGCGATGGGTTCAAAGGGGTAGTTCATTATTCAAAAATGTTTCAGCACTGTTTGTCGATAACATGTCATTCGAGACATTCGCTTAGCGCCGCTTTGATTTTGCGTCTAGCCTCGTCGTGACGTTCAAATTTGTGATAAAAATGCTGCCAGTGTTTGTATGATGGAATGATTTAACGCGCCCCATCGCGTAGTTTCCCATAAAGCTGGTCACATCCGTTTGTGGATTATTAGTCGCGCAAGGAAAGTAATTCGTGCCCGGAGGTTGAACAATCCAGGTGGTAAAGTTATTAGTCGCCCAATCGATCCCATCGGCTGAATACTCAATCGTGATGGTCAAATTGGTTGTGGTCGCCGCATTGCTGCCGGCGCAATTGATGCTCATACCATAACCTCGCGAGCCGATGAGAAATGCCTTCACGACGGCCAGACCCACTAAATTGGTGGATGGCCCTGGCGCAGTGCCGCCGCCGTTGACGATAAACGGAACGGCGGAAGGATTGGTCAACATCGGGAACACCAGCGGCGGCGCGACATACGACGCCGCTTCGGCCGCGCCATAGGCGAGGAGCGCCAGAATTGGGAGTGATAGGTTCATCGTGTTTTTGATTTCATTTCAGGAGTCAAATGCGGGTTCGGGCGGTGAAAAGGTTTCGGGTGCGCCGTTACGACTGGTAACGTCCAAAGCCCGTTGCGCTCGCGAATTGGCTTTCAGGAGTCGCTCTGCCTCGGCCAACGGTT
>CAZZAQ010000008.1:0-8715 GCA_964652165.1 uncultured Bifidobacterium sp. | reverse complement strand
GAATTCCGCCGCCGTCGCGGGGTTGCCCGCGAACACCACGGGGAAGCCGCGCCGGGGCCACGCGGCGATGCTCCCCAAGATCGAAACCACGGCCATGTTGGCTGGCCAGAAGCCAACCCACGGGTGCGGCCACGGCGCGCGGGGGGCGATGACGACGCACGGATGAGGCGACGCGGGACGTGAGACTTTGGCAACGCGAGGGGGAAGATTGCCAAGGTCTTGACGATGGCCGAGAGACACACACACCGCACCCCCTATAAAGGGGGGGTGCGTGTGTCTCTCTGTCGTCTGGCGCGGGGAGACTTTGGCAAGAAATGGGGGGTGCCAAAGTCTTGCCAAAGTCTCTGCCAAAGTCTCTCTCCGGGGTTGTCTGGACGGCGTTCATGCTCACAGCAAATGGGGGGCGGGTTGTGGGGTTCGGCTGACTCGTTTCTCCGGGTTCGTCCCCTGCCTGGGTATCAGCCAAAGATGGAGTATCTCCTCGCTCAAGAGTTCGTCGAGAAAGGCGCGGGCTTTCTTCTGGCCGATGCCGCTGCCGTTAGCCTTTTCGAGCAGGACGGTTTGCGGGATGGACCCGTTGACGGGGACATGGGCGAGCAGATCGGATTTGCACTTGCCGGACCTTGCCGCCGCCTCGACTTCGGAGGCGTCGATTTCATGCCAGCAAATTTGCCCGGCCGTGCTGCTGTGGCGGATGAACCGATCAAATTCAGGACCATCATCGGCATTGCGCCAGCCTATCCGGGCACCGCGCTTGGGGGCGTGCAGCCGATAGCACCCGTTCCCTTTCGTCTCCAAGGCGAGGATACCCCGCGCCCAATTACTCCATTCGATGCTGCCCGCGCCGGCATAGAGAAAGTCATGTGTGGTTTGTGGACCATCTGCCCGTGCTTTCGTTGTGTGATGCACGACCAGCGCCGCGCAGTTGTTGCGATGCAGGATCGGGTTGAGTCCACGCCGGAGAAAGCGACCCACGGCCTCAGCGTCCTTTGTATCACCATCCACAAAGGCCAACGCCGGATCGATGATAACCAGATCGGGGCGATGAGTTTCCACTAATAGGGCAACGATTGTAGAACAGAACACTTCGCCTGCCGCGCTGTCCTCGTTGTGCAAAAGGATGTTCTCTCCGGCCTTGGCAATCTCGGTTGCGGTCAACTCAAGTCCTTTGGCGATCCCGTAGAACATTTCCCAAATGTCACCGTCATCATTTTCGCTCTGAATCAGCAACACCCGCAACGGAGCGGACGGAGTTATGCCGAAACAATCGCGGCCTAACGCCCATAGGATCGCCATTTGCAATGCTAGAGAGCTTTTCCCTTGTCCACTTTGACCTACAAGCAGCAATCCACCGCCGCGACACAAATAACGCCTTCGCAAGAGTTCGGTCCCATCATCTGGACGTGGCGCCTGGAGGGTGGAAAGAGGACGAGCCTTCAGGAGCATGATGGGGACCTCAGCGTCCGGCGCGTCCACGATGCCGTCCACGATGCCGTACTCGTCACGCACGCTGCTCATACGATTTAATGGAGTTGAGACTCAGAAAAAACACGGTCTGCCTCTTGCCATTGTCGCGCGAGCCGTCGGGCATCCGGCAGAATTGTGAACGCGACCACAGTCGCGAGTCCGCGCCGAGAGCCACGGCGTTGCGGAAAAATCGAAGCACCTTGTCTTCGGGCTGGCCTTCCACAAAGAACCAACCGTGAAGCGATTTGCCGCCCGAGTGGACAGCGCAAACCATCGGGGCAAATCCGGCCAGGTGAATCAGCAACCCGGCGTGTTCGTCGGTCGTGCCGGTGTCGAACTCCACGACGAGAAATCGGCGGGGGCCGGTGTTGCTCAGTGTATGCTTGCTCGGCTTTCCTTCTTTCGTCACGCCTTCAACGGCGCTCATGGGCGACGGCACGATGAATTGGTGCTTGGCCAATTCGCCGCGCCACTGCTCACGCGGCTTGGTATCGAAATCCGAACTGGATTTGCCGCAGCACAAGAGCGGGTTGACGGATAAAAGGGCGTCGATGATTTCCTCTGTGTGCTGCAAGTTGTCCTCGATTCGGATCGGACTGAGTTCCCAAAGGTCTGCGAGTCCGTTGCCGTCATGGATAATTGCCTCGCGACGCTCCTGATTCACCGCAGGCCACTTCGAGTATGTCGCCTTTGGTGTTGCGCTCCGGTTCGGTTGCCACGCGGAGGCGATGCTGTTTTGGACGGCGGAGACAATCTCGTTGCGCGGGACGTGCCGCCCACAGTGAGCAACACGGCTTTCGAGCAAGCTGACGATTTCGTTGGCGGGCAGGTGTGCGTGAAGCTGCCGGGCAACGCGGAACAGCCATTGATGAATACCTTCGCCCGCGCGGGGCGGTGCGTTCAGCAAGTCGCGAAGGAATTGGGGGAGGTCGCGAGTCATGGCGTCGTTGCGGCCGGCGCGGTTGACGGGGCGGCGGTCATGTCACGCCGCTGGCTTGCTCGCTTCCGTTTCGCAGCGTTCCACGAATTGCAGAATCGAGCTGAGGTTGAAAAGCCGCACACCCGTTAGCTTCCCCGGCTCGCGGATGGATACGCTTCGGATTTTGCCGTCTGTGGCAAGCTGGTACAACTTCGGCCTCGTGAAGCCGGAGAAAAACTCCGGGCCGGTTTTGGGGCATCGAATCCAGACGGGCAAGCGGCCGTTGGTTTCGGTGAGCAGGTCTTGAGCGGACGGGCGAAGTTTGCGGCCCGGCGGCGCGGATTTGTTAATCGTGTTTGCAGTCACGCGCCCGTGTTAGCACAGGCGCACAAACGCAACTGGACACTCCGCCGTACGGCAAAGTGTCCACCTATGTTGCGAGGATGAAGCCGTTTTTCGGGATGACGGTGTGGATTCGCAGTCGATGCGCCTTCCTGAGCCTCAATCGTTGGCGGGCTTTTGTCACTGCCTCGTTGGAAAGGTCGTTCTCTTGAAGCACGATGGCGGCAAGGTCCGCGAGCGCGCTGTCTGTGAAAAAACACAAGTCAGGCGCTCGTTCATCGGGATCGATCCAATGGTGAACGAACAGGGCGTCAAGCAGGGCCATTGGACTTCGAGGTTGCGGTTTCCTTTTGCGGGCTTCTGACAGAATGCGGCCAAGCCGGATGAAAAACTTGTCGCCTTTATTTGCAGCACAGCGCAACAGGTTTCTCCGTCCCCAGCGCGACTCAATGCTGCCCTCCGCGAAGGCAACGGCCAGCAACGGGTCGATACTCCAAAGCGAGTGGACGGCTTTGCCATTCGCATCGGCTGACGTTTGCAGCCGGAACAGCGCGTTGCCCGCGCTCTCCGCTACGGCCTTGTATTGCTCCCATGCCGAGCCTTTCGCCAGAGCATCGGAGTTAATGGGGACCACCTTGGCTGCTACGCTTTTCGGATGGTAGCGCAGCGGCAGCCGAAACTTCATCGAGTACATGTCCGGCTTCATCGCGTAACGTCCGGCAGCTTGGCCGCAGCATGTCTGAGGGTTTCCGTTTCAATATGCGTGTAGCTACGGCTCACACTGGCGCTGTCGTGGCCGATGAACTCCTGCGCGACGGCTTCACTGACGCCAGCGTTTTTCAGGAGCGAGGTTGCTGTGTGCCGCAACGAGTGGAATGAAACTTCGTTCTGCTCTCGCTTCGCTCCCCGGCCCTTGCCCGTGGCCTTGTGCGTTTTTTTCTTCGCCAGTCCTGCCGCAACGAGGATGTTGAAAAACTCGTTGCTCAAGTTGCCCGCGTGCGTGTGCCGCTGGTGCGTGGCATGGATGCGCGAAAACAAAGGCGCGTTCGGATCGTCACTGGCCGGTAGTGATTCGACGATGTAGCGGAGCAGGGGCGGCGCAATGGGCAGGATTTGCCGCCGCCCGGTCTTGCCCGTCACGAATCGGATTTCCTGCCGCCCCGTGTCCAGATTGTTCCAAGTGAGGTCCGCGATGTCCCCGAGCCTCGCTCCTGTGTAGAGCGCGAACAGAATCATCCCGCGCCATTCATCGCTGGCGACGGCTAGAATCCGTTTCAACTCCGGCAGCGTGAAAGGCCGGCGCTCGAAACGGTCGCGGCGCTTCAACGCGGTCACACGCTCCGCTTCGTTCACGTCCACCAGACCATCGCGGCGGGCCTGCCCGAACGCGGAGCGGAGAATCTTCAGAGCGACGTTGACCGTGCCAACCGTCACCCGTTTTGCGAGGTCGTCACGGAACCGAGTGATGTCCGCAGCGGTGATACTGCTAATGTCGCGCTTGGCCTTTGCGCCCAGGCGCCCCCTGAACTGCGAGATCACGCTCACGTATTTCGCGTGCGTCTTCTCTCCGGCCTCCAGTTCCTTGCGCTTGAGCCACGAATGGAGGAAGACATCGGCCGCCGTACTGGGCAGCGGGTCGGGATTCGCGATGCTGAAAATGTCGGCGATGGCCTTGCGCGCTCGCGACTCAGTGAACCGGCCGGCACCCGCTTCCCGCGACGCATCCTCGAATTTGTTGGCGATGCGTTGCGCCATGCCGCGGTCAGTAGCGCCGGTGCTTCGTTGTGTGCGTGTCCCGTCCGGCAGCGTGAAACACGCGAACCAGAACGGGGACCGATCTTTTCGTCTGAGACTTGCCATACAGTTGCCTTTCGATGCGCGATTCGGGAGTCGAACCGCTGTTTAGTGGCAACAATAGGTGGCAACGTTTACCCGTGTCAAGCGTGTTTCAAGGTGTAAAATCCTTAGCAAAATCGCAAATTTAGAGTGTTTAGTCGTCTCAGGGGTTCGACTCCCCTCGGCTCCACCATCCAATAAACTCAAGCCTTGGCCAGGGCCTTCACGCAATAATTGTTCAAGCTCTCTCCCATCGCTCGAGCTTTCAGCGCCAGGCGCCGGTGCAAGGCTGGGTCCACGCGCATGACAAACTTGCCGCTGTAGGACTTGCCCGCCGTGGCTTTGGGCAGAGGCGCGCCGTCTTTGTGGAGCAGTTCGATCCATTCCGCTACGGCTTCGCACAATTCCTTGTAAACCTTCGCCTCGTCGTCGCCATGCACCCCGCCGTCGAACAAGCCGGGACAGCGCCCGATAAAGCACTGGTCTTCGTCGCTCCATTCCACAAATTTCGCGTAGCGCGCCGCCTGTTCTCTGTTTTCGTTGCGAGTCATAGACCGTTCAATCAATCACCGCGTCCAAAGCGCGTTTCACGTCACGTTCCTGATAATGTTTGGCGTCGTCGCCCGGACGGCCGCTCAGCGTCACCCTGACGCCCTTCGCGTGCGTGAAGTTCCGATGGCTGCCCTTGCCGCCTCGATTCACAAACCCGGCTCGTTCCAGGTCCGCTATCAGTTGGCGCACCTTGCGCGGCATTTCAGTATCAAATTGGTATCACGACTGTTCACCGCTGTCAACGTCGGCCAAGGCTGACGGATCGGGCAAAAGCAGTGGGGATGGCCGCCGAAGTGCCGTTGCGGATGTCGCGTTTGGGCTTCGCCCCCAAAATACCGTCGTTAAAGCTTGAAGCCCAATTCCGTTTCCCCTACTTTACAAGCCACACACGAACAGCGCGAATGAACCAGACGGCTTGAACGGCCCGCGGGTGTGGAGGGCGCGGTTCAAGCCGCCGCAATTACAGGAACAGCAGAATGGCTACAGTTGACTTTGCAGTCGGGATTGGCGGCGAGAACGGCCAGGGCATCGCCTCCACGGGGGACATCCTCGCGCGCATCTTCGCGCGGCGTGGGCTGAATCTGAACGCCTACAACGCCTACCAGTCCATCATCCGCGGCGGCCACACCTTCCTCACCATCCGCGCCAGCGACGGGCCGGTGCGCAGCATGGGCGACAAGATCGACGTCTTCATCCCGCTGAACCAGGACACGATGGACCGCCATCTGCACTTGCTCAAGAGCGGCGCCTGCGCCCTTTACGATATTGAAAAGGTCAAGCCCGGTACGGCGGCCGACGGGGTGCAGCTTTGCCCGATGCCGATCAAGGAGTTGACCAAGGGCAACAAGCTGGCGGCCAACACCGCCGCGCTCGGCGCCACGTTGCAATTGATCGGCATCGAATCCGAGCCGCTGGAAGCGGTCGTCACCCGGCAGTTCAAAAAGAAGGGCGACGCGGTCGTGGCCGAGAATATCGCCATCGCGCGCGCGGGCTACGAATACGCGGCGAACCACTTCAAGGCATTTCCCTGGAAGACCCCCAAGCTGCCCAAGGCGCTGGGCGTCATCACCGGCAATCAGGCGACTGCCATGGGCGGCGCGGCGGCCGGCGTCAAATTCTACGCGGCCTATCCGATGAGCCCCTCGACCGGCGTGCTGATGTGGATGGCCCAGCACGCGCGCCAGCTCGGCATCATGGTCCGCCAGGTCGAAGACGAAATTGGCGTGATGAACATGGTGATCGGCGCGGCGCACGCCGGCTGCCGGTCCATGTGCGCGACCTCCGGCGGCGGCTTCGCCCTCATGACTGAGGCCGTCGGCATGGCGGGCATGCTCGAAACGCCTGTCGTTTGCGTCGATGTCCAGCGCGCCGGTCCAGCCACCGGCGTGCCGACCAAGACCGAGCAGGGCGATCTCTGGCAGGTGCTCGGCGCGGGCCAGGGCGATTACCCGCGCATCATCGTCGCGCCCTCCAGCCAGCTTGATTTATTCAAATCGATCCCGGAACTGTTCAACCTGGTGGACAAATACCAGTGCCCCGGCCTGGTCCTGGCCGACCTGCTCATCTCCGAAGGGACGTCAAGCATCGCCCCCGACGACCTGGACTTCAACGTGAAGATTGAGCGGGGCGAACTGATTCTTCCCAACGGCAACGGCGACGTCGCCAATCCCGCCAGCGGCTACAATGACAACGCTTACTGGCGCTTCAAAGACACCCCGAGCGGCATTTCGCCGCGCGCCGTGCCCGGTCTGCCCGGCCACATCCATGTGGCCGCCACCGACGAACACGACGAGGACGGCACGCTCATCAGCGATGAATTCACCAACCCGCACAAGCGTCGCAAGATGGTCGAGAAGCGCGCCCGCAAAATGCAGGCGGCCGCCGGCGACATCGCCCCGCCCAAGCTGGTCGGTCCCGAAAACGCCGCCGTCACGCTCGTCGGCTGGGGCTCGACGCAAGGTGTGATTCGCGAAGCCGTCGAGAAGCTGGCCGGCGAAGAAGGCGTCGTGGCCAATCAGCTTCACATCAAGTGGATTGTCCCGTTTCACGCCGCCGAGATCAGCCGCATCCTCTCGCAGAGCAAAAAGGTCATCATCGTCGAAAACAATCACAGCGGCCAGTTCGCCCGCTACCTGCGCAGCGAGACAGGCTTCGACGCCCACGGCCACATCCGCAAATACGACGGCGAGCCGTTCATGCCGCACCACATCGTCGAAGCCGTGAAACAACAACTTGCCGGCAAGACGCGGCTCAGCGTGCCAGTCCATGAAGTGCTCGCTTGAGCGTTCCCATGACCCCAATCACCGATTTAACGTTTCACCTATTTAACGATTTAACGATCTAACGACTCATGAACGCCACCGTCGCCCCGCCTTCCCCCGCCACCGCCAGTCCTGCCGGCCAGCTCAACAAGGACACCTACAAGGGCCGCATCCATCCCGACTGGTGTCCGGGCTGCGGGGACTTCTCCGTGCTCGCCGCGCTGCAAACGGCGCTGTTCGAGTTGGGCCTCAAGCCGCACCAGGTCCTGGTCGTCAGCGGCATTGGCTGCTCGTCGAACCTGCCGGGCTTCATCAACACCTACGGCATGCACACCCTCCACGGCCGCTCGCTGGCCGTGGCCACGGGCGCCGAGCTCGCCAACCACGAACTCAAAGTCATCTGCACCGGCGGCGACGGCGACGGCTACGGCATCGGCGGCAATCATTTCGTCCACACCATGCGCCGCAACGTGAACCTGACCTACATCGTCATGGACAACCAGATTTATGGCCTCACCACAGGCCAGGTTTCGCCCACGAGCACCAAGGGCATGGTGACCAAAAGCTCGCCGCACGGCAGCGTGGAAAACCCGATCAATCCGATCCCGATGGCCATCGTGGGCGGGGCGACTTACGTGGCCCGCGCCTTCAGCGGCAAACAAAAGCACATGGTGGACATCCTCAAAGGCGCCATCCAGCACAAAGGCTTCGCGCTGGTCGATGTCTTCAGCCCGTGCGTCACCTACAACAAGGACAACACCTATCAGTGGTTCAACCCGCGCGTGAAAATTCTCGAGGAACAGGGCCACGACCCGACCGACTTCCATAAAGCCATCGACCGCGGCTACATGTGGGGCGACGAAATCCCCATCGGCCTGTTCTGGAAGCGCACGGACCTGCCCACGCTCGAAGACCTGGAGCCGGTGTTGCACGACGGCCAGGGTCCGCTGGCCTGGCGCAAGCTGGGCATCCCCGCCGACCAGGCCCAGGAGTTGATCAAGGAATTGCTGTAGCCTAATCGTCAGGCTGCATTCAGCACTCATGCGATACGGACACACGAGTAAACTGGTCCACAGAATCGGGTCGCAACTCCGCCGCAACTGCTTTGACCCAGATTTTGATGCACAGGTGCAAGAAGTCGTTCGGCGGCATTCGAGCCACACGGCGCTACCTCGGAGTGAGCACGAGGATCTGCAAACGATGGTCCGGATCCTAAGGCGG
Organism: uncultured Bifidobacterium sp.; assembly: GCA_964652165.1. GTDB lineage: Bacteria > Verrucomicrobiota > Verrucomicrobiia > Limisphaerales > JADJPG01 > DASTLJ01. The sequence goes on along the minus strand of CAZZAQ010000008.1, from coordinate 117 downwards.
AAGGGGCTTTTACCTCCAGTCCAGCCCAGGCCAGGGACGCGTCGAGCCAACACTGCACGGACGATGGAAAAGACCTTACGGAAACGAAGGAAACGAGGTTTCGCAATTCATTACCCA
>CAZZAQ010000007.1:13127-19904 GCA_964652165.1 uncultured Bifidobacterium sp. | reverse complement strand
ATGACGCCATGGACTTCGATTGGAACAACCTGCCGTTCAATTTGAACCGCTCGATAGCCATCAAGGACATTGAGGAGTCCTTCGAAGATCCCTTCGCCGTCAAGTTGCTGCCCGATTCCTCCCGCTTTTCCACTCAGGCCCGATACTTCAACCTCGGTGCTTCCGCCAATGGCGCGGGCATCTTCAGCGTCTACCGCACGAACGGCAAGTCCATCCGGGTCATCCACGCCCGGCCATTCGAGAACGAAGAAAAGTTTTTCTACCAGCGCAAGATGGACCAGACCCTCGGCAACCCGTGAGCCGGCCATGAATACTCTCTCCACCTGGGACGACGTGCCCCTGTTCGACAGCGAGCAGGCCGAAGCCGCTTTCTGGGCCGAGAACCGGCCCGACCTCCGGCTCATGGAAGCCGCGCTCGTCGCCGGCGCCGAACTCTCCGAGTCGGTCAGCATCACGCTGCGGATGGACCCGCGGATGCTCGCGCGCATCAAAAAGCTGGCGCGGTCCCGCTTCTTGAATTACCAAAGCATGATGAAGCAATGGCTCAGTGAGCGCATGGAAGGCGAGTTGCGCGAGCGCGAGCCGGGCATGAGGCAGCGACTATGAAGCACCTTCCTGAGCGCCCAATCCGTCCGCCGGGATTTACACTCGTTGAACTCCTGGTGGTCATCGCGATCATCGGCATTCTGGCGGGGCTGATCGTTTACATGTTGCCTGGGATAAGCGAGAAGAAGGTGCGCGGCCGTGTGAAGACCGAGTTGGCTTTGCTCGTTATGGCCATTAACAATTACAAGTCGAAGATGGGCTTCTACCCGCCCGACTCGCCCGGATCGGGTACCAACGCGCTTTTTTACGAATTGACTGGAACCACGCGCGACACGAATAGATGGGTTTTCATTGACAAGCACGATGGCGAGCTGACGACCAATGACATCGGCACGTTCTTCGGCACGTCTGGGTTCTTGAATTCCTTCGATCTCCAAGGCCCCGATCCAGAGAGGCGCCAGAACTTTTTGCCTAATCTCAAACAGGCGGCTTACAATCCAATCCCGGGGAACGATGTTCGCCTGCTTGTCGTGCCTTACAAAGGCTCTGGCGGTGATTTCAATCCCTGGCACTACAACTCCTCCAACCCGCGGCACAACCCCGAAGGGTTCGACGTTTGGGCGGAAGTTGTAATCGGTGGCAAGACTGTCGTCATCGGAAACTGGAAGGAATGATCCCTTTGAACACTGCGCCCACATCTCAGCCCTTTTCTCTTCCATGAAAACAACACCTGTTTCACTCGATCGATCTCGCCAGGCCTTTACCTTGGTCGAGTTGCTCGTCGTCATTGCCATCATTGCGATCCTTGCCGGCCTCCTCCTCCCGGTGCTGTCTGGCGCGAAGACCAAGGCAAAGATCGCTCAGGCCAAGCTGGAAATGGCCAACCTCGAAGCGGCGATTAAAGCGTACGAGTCGGAGTACCAGCGTCCGCCCGCGCACAAGGAGGCCGAAGCGGCCTCGGGCTCCTCGCCGGCCTATCCGGACGTGACCTACGGCACCACCGGCCTCGTCGGTTCTCCGATGGTGGCCACCGGCGTCGGCGGCCGGGCGGAGGACAACAACTCCGTGGTAATGTCCATCCTTCTGGACCGCGAGTTCGGCTGTAACATCGGACATGCGCGCAATCCGCGCAAACTCTCCCTGTTCAACGCCAAAGAAGTCGATAGCCCAAAGCCCGGCGTGTTCTCTACCGGCACGAACCCCGATTTCGTCTTCCGCGATCCCTGGGGCCATCCCTACGTGATCAGCATGGACCTCAACGACGACGATGTCACTTGGGACGGCCTTTATCGAAAGGTCCCCGATGGAGACAGGGTCGGGCTCCAGAAAAACATCAATGTCAACCCCCCGGTCTGGGAGTTGAAGCGCTCGGTCATGATCTGGTCGTTCGGGCCGGACGGAACAGCCGACCCCAGCGTTCGCGCCAAAGAAGGCGTCAACAAAGACAATGTGTTGAGTTGGCAGTAAGCGCTTTATGAATGGAAACGGGATCCAGCGTTCCCAGATGAAGCTGCCGCAGCCGACCTCGGCTTCGAGGCCTGTGTTGAGCGTAGCTGCGACCGTGAGGTCGCGGGACGGCGACGCTGGAGGTTGGGCGCCGGCATCGATTTCGTACCCGCTTGAGAATCCAGCCCGCGACCTCACGGTCGCGGCTACGCTCAGCAGACACGTTTCGACCCGGCTGGAGCGCGCCTTCACGCTGATGGAACTGCTCATCGTGCTGGCCATCATGGGCCTGCTCGCTGCCATCGCGTTGCCGGCGATGAAAGGGCTCCAAAAGTCCAATTCAATCGCCAACGCCACCCAGCAACTGATCTCCGATCTCGCGTTCGCCCGGCAAACCGCCATCCGGGAGCAGACCACCGTCCACGTCATTTTCGTGCCGCCTAATATCTCAAACCTGCCTCCGAGCAACGCTCCGGATCAGGGTGGATTCCGGGACCGCAACACCTGGACCAACCTCCTGACGCATCCCTACTCCGGCTACGCGCTCTTTGTGGAACGCAGCGTCGGCGACCAGCCCGGGACAGACCAATGGCACCCGCGCTACATCGGGCCCTGGCGTTCGCTGCCGGACGGCATCATTATCGCGGACTGGGAGTACAATGTGCTGAACGCCGCGGCGTGGGACTCCACTCCTGAAGCGGCTCGATCGTTCAAGGTTCGAGATCTTCCGGGGTTTCCGTTTCCGACCGTCCACGGCAACCGCTACCAGGTGCCGTTCCTGTCTTTCAACTCGAAGGGGGGACTCCTGGTCAAGGACTCCGCCAACAACATCGTTCCTCAGGACGAAGTCATCAACCTCGCTCGAGCCAGCGTTCTGGTGCAACGCGGCCCCGCGGGAAACGTCCTCGAATTTGACGTGCGCGAATCGCCTCCCGGCAATTCGATCAGCAACTACAACCGCATCCGCATCGACGGCCTTACGGGCCGCACGCGGGTCGAGCAGCCGCAAATCCAATGAAGCTCACGATGTTCCTTCGTGATCATTCGCGCAATTCGCGTCGAGCGCAGCTTTACATTGTCCCCATTTGCCGCGGGCGGACTCCCTCTCCTCCCTCCGAGGGAGGAGAGGGTCGGGGAGAGGAGGGCCTTTGGCTCCAGCGATCTCCCCTCTCCCCGACCCTCTCCCCGCTCCTTCGTCGCGGGGAGAGGGAGAAGTCCGGGGGGGCAGTTTCAGGATGCACCCAGGCACGTCTCGCTTCGTGCAATGGGTGTATGCCCGCCCGTTCGGGCCAGCGCGGCTTCACGATGATCGAAATCGCCATCGCGCTCGCCGTCATCGCCTTCGCGCTTGTGGCCATCATCGGCGTGTTGCCCATCGGCTTGAACGTCCAGCGCGACAACCGCGCCGAGACCATCATCAACCAGGACGCCACCTACTGGCTCGAAGCCATCCGCGGCGGCGCCCAGGGGTTGGACGACTTGATGAACTACGTCGAGAGCATCACTATTACGAACACGACGAGCGGCTGGAGCAAAACTTTCGCGAACGCCAATCTGCCTGGCGCCGCGCAGCCCACCTTTGCCAGCGGTGCCGAAATCATCGGATTGCTCAGCACCCCGTCGTTCAGTCCTCCGGCGCTCGACAGGACCAACGTCGAAGCCATCGTCCGCACCCTCAGCGGTCCGGCGACCGAGAAGTTCACCAGGGCCGACGCTCCTGGCGCGGAACTGGCCTTTCGCTATCGCCTCACTTCGGCCGTTGCCGTGGTCGACCCGACGGCGGTGCAGGACTTCAACTCCGCGGTCGCCAGTGGTGCGCCCGAGCCGATGTCGACGCTCTTCGACATCCAGCTTCGGTTCAACTGGCCCGTCTTCGGCAAAAACACGAAGGGCACCCGGCAGAAGACCTATCGGTCGATGGCCAGCCGATATTTGGTCGCCACCAACGCTGCGAATGGCGTTAGCTACTACTACCTCACCCCGTGAATCCGGCTGCAAATATCACTACGCGGCCCGTAAACCTGGTAGGGCCGACCTGCCGGTCGGCCTGGACGCGCGGCAGCGCGTCCCTACCAGCGCTGGGAGCGCCGGCATCTTGCCGGCGAATGGCCTGGCTGCGAGTCGAGACTCTCGCCGGCAGGATGCCGGCGCTCCCAGTCAGGCAGCGGGCATTCTCGCTGCTCGAGATCATGGTGGCTGTGGCGCTGCTGGCGCTCATCATCGTGGGCCTGCTGGCGATGTTCTACCAGGTGCAGCGCGCCTTCCGCAGCGGCACGGCCCAGGTGGACGTGATGGAGAATGGAAGGGCGGCCACGAGCCTGATTGTTCGGGAAACGCAGGAAGCCATCGCCGCACAACTGGACGCGGTCACTAACATGGCGGTCGTCCTTCCCGTGCTCAATAACCAGAACGCTGCCGCCCCGGCGACCGCCAGCCAGCAGGCGCTGCCGGGTGGTGACACGCGGCAGAATTACTTGCGCGACTTCTTTTTCCTCTCCCGGATAAACGACGAATGGGTTGGCACCGCCTACCGGATCAGCAACGCCGTTTCCGGCGTCGGCACGCTCTATCGTTTGGTGGACCGGCAGCCGGTGACGAACCTGGCGATTCTGGCCGACGCGCTGGCAAAGTCGACTCCGTACAACAATACCAACTTCCGGCGCGTGATGGACGGCGTCGTTCACTTCACGGTCGATCTTTACGACACGGATGGGTACTACTTTACCAACAACGCCTTTTTAGCCGCCTTGGCGCCTCCGCTGGTCTACGCCGTGACGAATCAGGTCATGCCCGCTTACATCGATTTGGAACTGGCGGTCCTCGAACCCACCCCGCTGCAGAAGTTCCGCTATCGTTACGACGCCAACCAGGCCCAGGCCGCAACTTACCTCGCCAATCAGGCCGCTCGGACGCACGTCTTCCGCCAGCGCGTGCCCATCCGCCCGGCCCCGGCGGATTACGGCCAGTGACCCTGTTCTAAACTTCCGCGTATGAATTGCCATCTGCCCAAACACCTGTCGCAACACCAACGTAGGGCAGGCGTCTCGCCTGCCCTGGCCGCGAGGCGGCCAAACGGGGACGCGCCTTCGGCGCGGGGCAGGCGAGACGCCTGCCCTACGTTGCGCTCCACTCGAGGCGGAAAGCGTCGGAACGACTTGAGCCCTGTCGAGCCAGCCGGGTGTCAGCGCCAGCGCGGGGTCGCCCTGGTTGTCACGCTCATTTTGCTGGTCGTCATCACCACGCTGGCGGTCGCGTTCCTGGCGTTGAGCCATCGCGAAACAATCGCCGTCAGCGGCGCCGGCAGCACACTCGGCGCCGAGTACGCCGTCGATGCCGGGCTCGAACGCGCCAAGGCGCAGATCATCGCCCAGATGGCCGCGCGCAACACGCTCCAGGTCCCGCCCTTCATAACCAACGCGGACATCATGGGTCCGGACCTCATGGTGTCGGTGTGCGGCGATACGAACCGCGCTCCGTGGAATGGAAACGGGTCGGACGGGTTGAGCAATAATCCCAGCCCGCCGGTCTTCATCTGGACAAGCAAGGCGACTAACAACCTCAGCGCGGTCGACGACCGCTTCTGGCTCGACCTGAACCGCAACCTCCGTTTTGAACCTACCGGCTTCATCACCAACGTCAACGAAAACGGCATCCCCATCCTCGACGCCAACGGCAACCCTCTTGTCTGGCGCGTGGGCGACCCGCAATGGATCGGGCTGCTGCGCGACCCGACCCAGCCGCACGGCCCGAACAACCCGTTCATCGCCCGCTACGCGTTCATCATCCTGCCGGCCGGCCGCTCGCTGGACATCAATTGGATTCACAACGATACCAAAAACGTAAACCTCGGATCGGGCGTGACAGGCTTCTTTCGGAACCAAGGCGTGGGATCGTACGAGTTGAACCTTGCGGCATTTCTGGCTGACGTGAACACGAATCAGTGGCTTCCATACCAGTACGCTTTTGACCCCAGCATCACAGTAGGAAGCAGGGGGCCTGGATTCGCCGACGCCTTTGAAATCCTCACCAACCGCTATTTCCTCGGCAATAAACGAACGCTTCCGCCCACCACTGCTCTGTTCGCGTCGCTTGCCGGGGTCAATTACTTCCCTATCGACTCTATCGATGCCTACGCGGACGGGCCGCTGGCGCCGTTTGGGAGCAGCTCCGCGACCGCCAGCTTGCCGGACGGGGAAGATCCGATGGACACCACTCGTCGCTGGCCTGGCGGGGACGGCGTCAGGCATTACTTCACCATCCACGACTTATTGGACGCAGCCCGGCTGCCGGGCTTTGTGTCTCGTCTCCGCGCGGCCTCCGCGCGCGGGAATTCCGAGGACCGCTACAGCTACTACCGCATCCTGGCCCAGCTTGGCACGGAGTCGGTGGCGGAGAAGGACGACCGGCTGAACATCAACTACAGGAACATCGATACCAACACCTCCGCCTTCGTGAAAGGCGCCGCTACGAACTTCGTTCCGTGGACTGCCACGGAGTTTTTCCACGCCGCCGTGGATCGCCTGCTGACGAACGAGTTTTTCCCCTACGGCATCACCAATGTCCGGCTCTCGGGCGTGCCGGGCGGCGCGGGAATTCCCGTCTTCATGAACGGCTCGCTGTTCATCAACGGCAACCCGAACAAGCCGCCCCTGTACAGCCCGCGCATCCATCAGCTTCTCCAGATGACGCTGAACATTTACGAGGCGACGACCAACGATTTTGTGCTGCAGACGACGAACCTGCCCACGGTGCTCCGACCTCTGTTCGAACGGCAGCCCAACGGGG
>CAZZAQ010000007.1:12800-13117 GCA_964652165.1 uncultured Bifidobacterium sp. | reverse complement strand
TTACATCACTGGCTACAAGAACGAAACCGGAAACGACCTCAAGTCCCTAATCAGCCCCTCTGGAGGGGGAGGCACGTTCCGGTGGTACGAGCTGGGCGATCCCGCCGCGCCAGTCGGACAGAAAGGGAGTCCGAACCTCAACTTGAACTTCTACGACATCCCGATCCTGTTCGGCGCGCGCAAGGGCATCCCGAACTTCAACGAGTTCACGATGAACACCGTCGCTCAGTTCAGCCGCAAGGTTCAGGTGCAGCGGGATCCGACCCTCACGCGGATCATTGCCACCAACCAGATGCTCCTCATGAGCGTCTCGAACT